>CALAMX010000179.1 GCA_937925755.1 uncultured Burkholderiales bacterium | reverse complement strand
TCGGCGGCTCGTGGCACCAAGACGCCAGCCAGAACCGCCTGATGCTCTCCATACCCCGTCGAAAACGCGCCTGGTTCGCCGGCCTCTGGGCCAACGCTTCGGCTCCGCCTGTCATCCATGTGCGCCAATGTGGCTAATGGACAATCTGGGTTAATACCGGAGTCTGCCATCTCTCCAACGACAAGACAGAACCCGCGATGATGGAGACCTGGCTCAACGGCAAGAAAATCTCCATGCTCAGCCTGGCCGCCTGGGGAAAGGAAGCTGCGGTGGGACAACCCTATACCTATCTGGGCCAGGCCTACACGGTCACCGCCGTGTCCAAGGACCCCAAGACGCAGTTCATCAAGCTGACACTGGGGCCTGCCTGACCTCCAGCAGCTGCCTAGAGTGGTGTCCTGAATCGAATGGCGGGCTGCCCCAAAACCGCGCAATCTCATCGACCTGCAGGACAGGCCGGGGCATCACCCCGGAAGCGCCCCATACGCTCCATGAGGGCGCAGGGGCTGGCTGGCGATGGCGGCAGGTTTACACCGCGCGACCGTGCACGCTCCACGACGCGCTGGCGCTGAGCAGCGACGACCGCCTCGCAGTCCTCACGGCTCGCGCTCGTCTGCAGCGCGCGCACATAGGCGCTGCGCTCTTCGGGGCTCATGAGATCGGCCCCCCAGATGCCCTCACCGGAGGCATACCACGGGAAGGCCAGGGCGATGCCCTGGTGCAGCAGCAATAAGGCAATGAGGCGTTTCATGACGCAGGTCCTGCACTACTTGCTTTTCAGCATAGCCCTTCCCTCGGCCAGCTCCAATCGCAGCAGACGCCCATCCGCCGCCTCGATGAAGAGGTTGGCCAGGCCGTCCGGTCCCACCCGCACGTCGCGGATCCGTTCTTTCCTGCAACGCCTTTCTTCGGCTACATCCCGCTCGCCCTGCACCCCACCCCATGAGGGTCGCAGACCGATCCCGGGCATGCCAGGGGGCCGAATCGTCTCAGAGTAACGCCTCGATCTCGCGCTCGAGCGCCTCCGGCGGGGTGGTCGGGGCATGCCGGGAGACCACACGCCCCCGTCGATCGACCAGGAACTTGGTGAAGTTCCACTTGATCGTCTTGCTGCCCAGCAGGCCGGGCGCAGACGCCTTCAGGTGCTGGTAGAGCGGATGGGCGTTGGGCCCGTTGACCTCGATCTTGGCGAACAGCGGGAAGGTCACGTCGTAGCGGGCACTGCAGAACTGGGCGATCTCCGCTTCGCTGCCGGGTTCCTGCGCGCCGAACTGGTTACAGGGAAAGCCCAACACCGTCAGGCCGCGGCTGCGGTACTTGCGCCACAGGGCCTCCAGCCCGGCGTACTGGGGAGTGAAGCCGCACTGGCTGGCGACATTGACGATCAACAGCACCTGTCCGGCATAGTCGGACAGCGGCTGTTCATGGCCATCGATGCGGCGGGCGGTGAAATCGTAGATGGTAGCCATGGTCGGTCTCTCCACGGGATCGGGTCAATTGGAACGCCAGCGGCCGGCGTCGGCAAGGCTGCCTGTCGGAGCGACTGCCGCCTGGGGCCAAGTTGCCGACATCCATGCAAAAAGAGGCCACCTGATGGTGGCCCCACGCACACCCCTCCTCAGCGCGGCCGCGAGAGATCGAATCGGTCGAGGTTCATCACCTTGTGCCAGGCGGCGACGAAGTCGTGCACGAACTTCTCGCGCCCGTCGGCGGCACCGTAGACCTCGGCCACCGCCCGAAGCTCGGAATGGGCGCCGAAGATCAGGTCGACGCGGGTGGCGGTCCATTTCAGCGCCCCGGTCTTGCGGTCGCGCCCTTCGAACAGCTCCTGATCGGCGTCGACCGGCCGCCAGACGGTGCCCATGTCGAGCAGGTTGACGAAAAAGTCGTTGCTCAGCACGCCCGGCCGCTCGGTGAGCACCCCGTGCCGACTACCACCATGGTTGGCGCCGAGCACCCGCATGCCACCGACCAGGACGGTCATCTCCGGCACCGTCAGGGTCAGCAACTGGGCGCGATCCACCAACAAGGCCTCGGTCGGCGTAGCACTGTGCGCCTTCAGATAGTTGCGGAAGCCATCGGCATGAGGCTCCAGCACGGCGAAGGACTCCACGTCGGTCATCTCCTGCGTGGCGTCGGTGCGCCCGGGCGAGAACGGCACCTCGACCGGCACCCCCGCAGCGCGCGCGGCCTTCTCCACCGCCGCACATCCCGCCAACACGATCATGTCGGCCAGCGAGATGCGTTTGCCGCCCGTGGCCTGGGCATTGAACTCGCGGCGGATGCCGTCGAGGACCTGGAGCACTGCGGCAAGCTGGGCCGGTTGGTTGACCTCCCAGTCCTTCTGTGGCGTCAGGCGGATGCGCGCGCCGTTGGCGCCACCGCGCTTGTCCGAGCCGCGAAAGGTGGCGGCGGAGGACCAGGCGGTATAGACGAGCATACTCATCGACTGGCCCGCGGCCAGCACCCGGGCCTTGAGCGCCGCGGCGTCCTGGGCGTCGACCAGCGGGTGATCCACCGGCGGCACGGGATCCTGCCAGATGAGGTCTACCTCGGGCACCTCGGGACCCAGATAGCGTGACTTGGGTCCCATGTCGCGGTGGGTGAGCTTGAACCAAGCGCGGGCGAAGGCCTCGGCCAGCGCCTCGGGATGCGCGAGGAAGTGACGCGAGATCTTCTCGTAGGCCGGGTCGAAGCGCAGCGCGAGATCGGTGGTGAGCATGGTCGGCTGGTGCCGCTTGTTGGGGTCGAAGGCGTCGGGGATCACCTCCGGCGCCTCCTTGGCCACCCACTGCCAGGCCCCGGCCGGGCTCTTGGCGAGCGACCACTCGTAATTGAAGATGTTCTCCAGATAGTGGTTGCTCCACTGCGTGGGCGTCTGTGACCAGGTCACCTCCGGCCCGCCGGTGATGGTGTCCGGGCCCTTGCCACTACGGAAGCTGCTGATCCAGCCGAGCCCCTGCTGCTCGATGGGTGCCGCCTCGGGTTCCGGGCCCACATGGCTGACTGGCCCGGCCCCATGGCACTTGCCGAAGGCATGTCCGCCGGCGATGAGCGCTACCGTCTCGTAGTCGTTCATCGCCATGCGCCGGAAGGTCTCGCGAATGTCGCGCGCCGCGGCGACCGGGTCGGGGTTGCCGTTGGGGCCTTCGGGGTTGACGTAGATGAGGCCCATCTGCACCGCGGCAAGCGGGTTCTGCAGCTCGCGCTCGCCAGTGTAGCGTTTGTCCTCCAGCCACTTGCCTTCCGGGCCCCAATAGACCGACTCGTCCGGCTCCCAGGCGTCGACCCGGCCGCCACCGAAGCCGAAGGTCTTAAAGCCCATGCTCTCCAGGGCCACGTTGCCGGCGAGGATCATCAGATCGGCCCAGGAAATCTTGCGGCCGTACTTTTGCTTCACCGGCCAGAGCAGCCGCCGCGCCTTGTCCAGGTTGGCGTTGTCGGGCCAGCTGTTCACCGGCGCGAAGCGCTGCTGCCCCGTGCCCGCGCCGCCGCGTCCGTCAGCGATGCGGTAGGTTCCGGCCGCGTGCCAGGCCATGCGGATGATGAACGGCCCGTAGTGGCCGAAGTCGGCCGGCCACCAGTCCTGTGACGCGGTCAGGACCATTTCGATGTCGGCCTTGACCGCCTTGAGGTCCAGGCTCAGAAACTCGCGCGCATAATCGAAGTCGGCGCCCATCGGGTCGGACTTCGGCGAGTTCTGGCGCAGGATGTCGAGCTTGAGGCGGTGCGGCCACCACTGATCGTTGCTCGGACCGTCGCCGGCGGCCTGGGTATGGACGGCGTGGAAGGGGCATTTGGCTTGCGTATTCATGGTCGTCTCCGGTAGTAAAGGCATCTACTCGTGTCTCGGTCGCAGCGCAGCGTTGATTTGCGCTGCTGCTGCGGTGCCTCGACACACTCACAGCCTAGCCACCGCCAGCATGACTGTGAAATTGATTGTTATGCAGTGATCGATCGACTTGGTCGATCGTCCTACGCCATGCAGGGCCGGTGTGCCCCTCACAAGCCGAGCGGGGTGTAACCAAGTCCACCGGCGATGCGCGACCAGCCGGCCTGGAAGCGCGCCGACAGGACGGTTACGCCCCCCGCGTCCTGCCGGTCGAAACGGCCGGCCCAGGCATCGACGCGGTAGCGGTAGAGCAACAGACGATCATCGCCCAGGACATAGGCCTCTGCCCTATCGGGTAAGGCCTCATAGACGCGGATCTCCAGCTGTTCGGGGTGATCGCGCAGCAGACGCATCACGAGGGGCAGATGGTCGGTCACGTGATCGCTGCGGTGCAATAGGATCTCCACCCGCCGTGCCCGGTCACCACGCAGAAAGTCCCTGAGCCGAGTGCGCCGTGCCGGTGTCTCCCAGCCCTGGCCGCGCAGGTCGTGATCCTTGATACGCAGCTGCCGCCGTGCCTGGGTCAGCAGGCCGTCAAAGGCTTGCAGCCAGTCTTCGCGCGTATAGACTAGGGTCGCCGCCATGACCACATTGTAAGGTCCCGTCGACAGTGCACGGGCTTTCAGGAAAATTGCGAGCGTCGAAATACCCCGCGAGGTGCAGCATGTCCCCTGAATTGAGCGATCTCTTCGGCTATCCGGCCGCGGTGCTGACGACCGCCGCCTTTGCGCCGCAGGCCTGGCATTCCTGGCGCACGCGCGACATGGGCGGCGTCTCCCTGCTCATGTACAGCCTGTTCACCCTCGGTGTGGCCCTGTGGTGCGCTTATGGGCTGGTCATAGGCAGCTGGCCGGTCATCCTCGCCAACGGCGTCACCCTGGTGCTGGCCGCACTCGTCCTGGGGCTCAAGGTGCACAGCCTGCGTAAGGACTGACCCCGGCGTACTAGGCTCGTCTCAGCTTACACTGAGGCGTGTGATGCGTGCCACAGAGGCCGTGATTCAGCCGAAAGCCAGCCCCGACAACTCCCAGCGGCGCGGCTTCCTGCAAGCCATGGGCGACCTCGCCGCCACCGCAATACAGCCGCCATCGGCCACTGCGGCAACCGCTCCCTCCTGCGTGCGACCCCTAGGAAAACTCTGCATAACCCGGCGAGCGGGATGAGCACCGCGCGCCCGGAGCGCAGGATGCGAGAAAACGAGCCGCAGGCGAAGTTTCGGCGAAGCCAAAACGAGCCGAAGGCGAAGTTTCGGCGAAGCCAAAACGAGCCGCAGGCGAAGTTTCGGCGTAGGCTAACATGCGCGCAGCGCATGTTAAGCCGCGAAGCGGCGGCCGAAGCCAAGACCGCGCAACGGAGTCGAGCGCCCGCGCAGCCAGTTATGCAGAGTTTCCCTAGCAACGGTGAACGCATACTGGCCCTTGGCCGGGGCACGTGGCTCACCCTGGACATGGGCGAAGACCCCGGCGCCGAGCGCGCCGGCTGCCCGGGCTGCAGACCTTGTTCGCCGAGGACGGCGGCATGATCCATCCCTCGCCCATGTACGGCTCGTTGGAAGAGTTGATCAGCGGATGACGCGCCCGCGTCGGCGATCGGTCCAATCTCTTTGCTGCCACCAAGGCCGGCGCTGCCCCTGGCGCAGGAACGCGGCATAGGCGTCATCGCCGACCGGCCCTTCCGTGCGGGCAGCCTGATCCATGCGGGCTGGGGCAACCTCCTGCCCGCATGGGCGGGCGATATCGAATGCACGAACTAGGCGCAGGTCTTCTTCGAGTTCGTCCTCGCCCACCCCGCCGTCATCTGCGTCGTCTCGGCGACCTCGAGGGCCGATCATCTACCCGAGACAGGGGGGCGCTTCAGGGCCCTGCCGGACGCCGCCCTGCGCCGACGCATGGCCGCGAGCCTGGACCACCTCTGAGTCTCTGCGGCTGACCGCTCGTCGGCTCACTACGAACAGAATTGTCTAGCACACAGGGGTATAGTATTTTTGTAACATTGATCAATTACATTTCTAAATCCGATCCAGGACGTGGGTGGAGGACCCGATGGCCATACGAGGCACACAACACAGTACAGCGCCGGCGCGCGTCGAGCGCCGCAAGAATCTGCGCCTACGTAAACGCTTCGAGGAGGCGCACCGACTGCTTGAACCGCTGCTCGGCGACGACCCGCTGCAGAAAAACGGCACCGCGCTCTACCGCGCGTTGCACAAGCTGCAGGGCGCCTTTCCGGAATTGAGCCCGTTGGAACTGGAAGCGCTGGTCGCCTCGGTAGTGCGCGCCCTGGCCAGCCGGGGCAAATAGCTCCGTTGGCTTCTCAGCGTAACCTCGCTGTCACAGATATTCTCCACCGCCGGGGTTCAGTTCGATGTAAAAGGTGGACAGGGCCGCGTCCTCGGCGCTCTGCCGCTGCGCCTGGCTTTTGCGCAGCACCGATTCCACCAATGCAGCGTTCAATTCGGCCGGGTTGGCCACCGCGGGATAGAGCCGGTACTGCCGCGCCACCTCCAAGGCTTGCGCGCGCGCCTGGCGCTCCAGCTCGGCGCGGGTGTCCGGCGCCAAACCCTGCAGGAGGAGCAGCCAAGGGGCCAGCCAGGCATGATAGTCGTCGATCAGGCGGTGATGCTGCTCGTCATGCCCCACCTCCGCTAGGATAAAGCGCGGGAACGCCGCCGCTGGGAGGTGTCGGTCGGCCAGGGAGGTGGGGGTGTCGGCCGACTTCAGACCCCACCCGGAACCGTCGGCCTGACGCTGGAACCACTGCGCCTGCGGCCTGGGACCGGCACGGCCGTTGATGTAGTCGCACAGGTAATCGGCGGCCTTCACCGCCGCCTCCCTCGGCATGGCCGCCGAGGTGAAGCGTTCCCGTGCCGCCAAACCCGCCTGCCAGCGTGGTCCGGTCCGATCCTGGGCCATTTCTCGCTCGTTGCAAGCGCTGGCAAGCAGGGCCAGGGGCTGCGCTGCGCGGTCGAGCAACCAAAGCTCGTAGTGATCGGCGTAGGCGAAAGGCACGCGGCCGTGCAATTGCGTGAGCTGCTCGAAAACCACGGCCCCCATCGCCTCCATGGCCAAGAAATCGTCATAGAGGTTGATCGGGCCGCGCTTGAGGCCTTGCGCGGCGGACCAACTCCCATAGCGGATGTCGCTCGTCTGCACCTGGCAGTCCGGCGGCAGGTCGGCAAGCAGGGCGTCGTTGCTGACATAGATGTCCCAATGCACGCCATCGGTCGTCACCGCCTCCGCCGAGGCATGGCGGATCACATGCACGGCACCGCGGAAGGGGTTGAGCAGGCGCTGGGCGTAACACTCGACCGACATGACAGACCCTCTACGAACACTGTCTGCCGCGACTGAAGACCTGGCGAGACCGCGACGACCCGGCGATGGACTTGCAGCCACGGCAAAACGTTCTAGCGTGATAGTAAACGAATGCAAAAGCAGGTGGTGCGGCCGGCGAGCACGCAACCGTCTCCGGTCTGCAACCCCGAGATGTCGAGAACCATCTGTTGAGGAGAAAAGCGATGACCGACTATGTCTTGCCAGGACAAGAGGTGCTGATCGAGCCGGACCCCGAGTTTCCGCATGCCCCAGCGGGCTGGACGCGGGCGGAGGCCGAGCGCACGGCACAGGCCGAGGGCCTGGCGCTCACCGAGCTGCACTGGCGCGTGGTGCGAGCCCTGCAGGAATACTTTCACCGGCACGCAGATGCCCCCAGCATCCAGATCCGCGAGCTCCACGATGCCTTGGATGAGGCCTTCCACGCGGATGGTGGACTCAAGCGCCTCTACGAGATCTTCCCGGGCGGGCCGGTGGCGCAGGGTTGCCGCCTGGCGGGTCTCAAGGCGCCCGCGGGCGCAGTCGACCCGAGCTTTGGCAGCGTGGTTTGAGAAGCGAGCTCCCTAACGCGCCGTTTCGACCTGACCGCCGAGGGCCAGGGCCCCGGCGCGTAGCGCCGCTATAGCGGTGTCGAGCTGCTCGGGCGGCCCTTTGACACCCAACTCGATCTCGTAGCCGGTGCGCCGCTGGGGGTCGAGCCGCGGCAGGCTGAACACGCGCACCCCCTCGTATTGCGCTTCCACCCGTTCCATGAGGGGGGTGAGCGTGGCCTCGGCCAGCCCACGCACGACGAAGGACTGTTCACCGCGTGGCAGTGCGTTGAACAGATGGGTATAGCGGGTGTCGAGTACCCATTCGAGCATGGGCCAGGCCATCTCCGGAAAGCCGGGCAAGAAATGATGGTCGCCGACCGAGAAGCCCGGGATGCGGTTGTAAGGGTTGGGAATGAGCTCGGCACCTGCGGGGAACTCGCCCATGCGTAGCCGCTCAGCTGTGAGCGGCAACCCCACCTCCTGGGTACGCTCGGTAATCAGCCGTGCCGCCTCGGGGTGCAGGACGAGAGGACGCCCAAGGGCCTCGGCCGCCGCCTGGCGGGTGTGGTCATCGGGCGTGGCACCGATGCCGCCGGTGCTGAAGACGATGTCGCCGCTGGCGAAGGTCTGTCGCAGCACCGAGCGGATGCGCGCGCGATCGTCGCCGAGATAACAGACCCAGGCGAGCTCAAGCCCGCGTGCCGCCAAGATCTCACGCACCTTGGCGAAGTGCCGATCCTGCCGCCGGCCGGAGAGGATCTCGTCGCCGATGATGAGCAAACCGATGGCCATACCCCTCCCCTCAAATATCCCGCCGTTTCTCGCGCCCCTCGCAGCGCCTCAAAGCCGACCTCGGGCTGCGGTAGAATCGCGCAGCTTCAACTGTACTGACGAAAGGATAGCTGCATGAAAAAGATCGAGCACAGTCTCGAGTTGCTGATGTTCAATAGCCGATGGCTGCTCGCCCCCTTCTACATCGGTCTGGTGGTGAGCATCTTGCTGCTTCTGGTCAAGTTCGCGCAGGAGTTCATCCATGTCGTTGGCCACATCTTCACCGCCAGCGAGAGCGAGCTGATCCTCGCCATACTCACCCTGGTCGACATGTCGCTCGTGGCCAATCTACTGCTCATGATCATCTTCAGTGGCTACGAGAACTTCGTATCCAAGATCCACACCGGCGAGGGCCATGAAGACCGCCCGGAATGGATGGGGAAGGTCGACTTCTCGGGGCTAAAGCTCAAGCTGATCGCCTCTATCGTCGCCATCTCCGGGATCGAGCTGCTCAAGGCCTTCATCAACGTCACCAGCTACGACAATACCCAGCTCGCCTGGAAGGTCGGCATCCACTTCGTGTTGGTGATCTCCGGGGTGATGTTCGCCTTGACCGACCGCATCGCCGAGGGGCCGAAACACCACGCCTGACTCGCCCGTGTGCGCGACGACATCGACTGCAAGCACACGCTCGCCCGCTTCTGGGGCAAGCCGCGCAACACGCCGGCCAACCTGGTCTTGGTCCAGGCCGCCGTACTCTTGGCGCGGGCCCTAGCCAGCGCATTCTCGACCGGCTTCGACAGAGTTGTATTCTCTGCCGGTCCGGCACTCACTATCCCCATCAGGGGACGGCCGGACCCTTCACCGCCCAAGGCGGGTCCGTGTCGCCAAGAGCGACAGCGTCTATCGTCGATGTTTTTACAACGACAGGGCAAGGCCGCGTCGGACCGGGCACACCAGCGGAAGACGCGTTGCCGGAAAGGTTTAGCAACGACAGCCAGGACCGACAAGCCGCGACTTGACAGGAAGCTGGTGACGGCAGCGGTCAATGACTGGTGATAAAGTAAAGATTGCCTACCTTCAAGGAGGTCAACATGAGCTTTTTGAATCCATGCACCCGCATCAACGTCCTGCGCCTCTACGCCCTATCCCTGTTCACTGCCCTGCTCATGATGAGCGCCCCGAGTGTGCGCGCCCAAGCCCCGGCCAACGTAGCCCCCCTACTGGGCGCTTGGACCGTGATCGATGCCGCATCGAAGAGCAATGTCGGTCTGCGCATGTTCTTCTCCCCAGACGGTGTCTTTTTGATGGTCGATCCCCGGGCCGGCATCGGCGTGGCCGGTGCCTACACGGTCGGCCGCAGCGGGCTGCTGATCAACGTCTATGGCTATGGACGCTCGGCCGAATTCATCAATGGTGATTTTACGGTCCAGGGCGACACCTTGCGCATCGACGTCAAGAGCAGCGGTTTCATGGAGCCGCAGCAGGTCGTCTTACAACGCATGCGTCTGCAGTAAACAGCCGAAAGGCCGAGCCGGGAAGCCGCACAGCACCACGTTCAGGGGGTCGAGCGGATGCCAGGCGAGACGCCTTCGCCGCTGATCTGCGCGATTCGCTGGCCTGTCCTGGGCCGCCGCCTCGGCCCGCTCGCTTGAGTTCCAACCGCGCGCACCCTGCCACCGCTTGCGCTCGCACCGTATACGTTGGCACACGGTGCCGGCCTGCGCTACGCGACCCTCAGCCTGCTGCTGGGCGTGGCTATCTCTCGCGCATCCGCGGGTCGAAACACATCCAGCTCAACGCGGTCGAGGCCTTCAACACCCAGGCTTCGTGCTGAACCCCTGTTGATGAGTTGGCCGCTCGCGGCCTCCGGGCGACCTCTCCATCAACCCCCTGTCGAGGCGGCCTTTACCTCACCACCGCGGACCTGACCACGCCTTCTGGCGTCGAGGCCATGCCGGTCGTTCCCGCCTGAGCCGTATCTCGATGCAGTGGTATGGCAGCCTCGGGTTCGCCGTGCTGGCCTTGGCCCTGTTCCGCACACAACCCCGCCAGTCCTTGCGCATCTGAAAGAGTCGGCACCCTTCGCGCTGCTGATCCCGGCCCTGCGCCTGCACGTGCGGCGAATGCGCGGCGTCCACGCTGCCCTCACGCTCGCAGCGATGACACTCACCTAGGCGGCGTGCCTCACCCCTGCGATACCCCTGGCGCAGGTCCTGGGACAACTTGCGGAACTGGCAACCTGGCACTCGGCTCCTTCAAGGATACTCTGCATAACCCATTGCGTGGTATCGGCCTCGACCGTTTGCTTTTGCAGGCTTGACCTGCCTCATGGCAGGAGAGTCTTTGCCGAAACTGCGTTTGGGCCCTGACTGATTTCCTGTCAAGTCACGCACCCAAGCTCTCGTCGCCCGGCGTTCGACCCTGCTCGCGGCCTACTGCAGCGCGTCCCTGGGCAAGCCGGAGGGTGTCGGCACGCCGTGAAACACGCGCTTTTTGTGCGGGTTTCCGGTCCGCGGTGTCGCGTGCTCGGGCTCGGGCTGCTGCCCTGTAGGCTGCAATTTTCGCTGACACTCTTTCGCGCAGAAAAGGGAGGGCCTTCCATGGGTTCAGATGCGCGGACGAGGGCGTGGTCAGCGATAAAAATA
>CALAMX010000178.1 GCA_937925755.1 uncultured Burkholderiales bacterium | reverse complement strand
TCACCTCGTTCGAGGGCTGGGGGTTATTCAGAGGTTGCCGAACGGCAGGTTAGCCTCCGCTGAGACTTTGTTTGCACGCCTTCGCCGAACTTCATGTGATGTCTCGCGGCTCGCGCTCCTGGCGCGCGGTGCTCGATCTCGCTTACCGGGTTGTGCAGAGCTTCCTTAAGACCTGGGCATCGCTGCCATCAGCGATAATAACGACAGAATGATGCACTTTCTTGAGTAGCCGCAGCACCAACGTCGTTTGTGGCGTCAGCGCCTCGACCATCGACGGCTTATACCGCCCACAGGCATGTCCACGCCAGGTGCCGATCCACCGGATAGATTTCGGTATTGCGCGGCGCACCGGACAGTTTCGTCGCACGAGACCACCTCACAGTCCTGTCTAGCGACACACCAGCTGGATGTCGAAGTTCAGCCATTGCTTCTCATTGAGCTTGCCCAGCAGGCTGTTGACGCCCTCGCGCAAGGCATCGGCGGGGGCGAGCGAGTGCCCCATCATCATCTCCGCCGGGCATTTGAGACTCGCCACGACGAGATCGCGGCCGCCGGTCGGGTGCACGGTCTTGATGCTGGGTAAGGCGTCGGCGAGTTTGGCGGGGATGGAAGTCACCGCTTCGCTCACATAGCGCGCGTTGTCGTTGAGCTGCTGAATCGCCATCGCGGGCAACGCCGAGGCAGGTACGGGCCTGTACCAGCCGGCTAGGTAGGGGTTCTGCGGCGCGGCCGCCGCTGTTGGGTCGGCAACGGCCGCAGCCACAGAGGTTGCGGCCATGGGGGTGTCGGCGGTGGCAGCCGGCGGTTGGATGGGCGTCACCGGTTCTCCAGTTGGGGAGGCCACCATGACCCGACGTTGCTGTGTCGTCTCCGAGGCGGTCCTGGACGCGGCCGAGGTCGATGTCGCGGCTGTCTGCAGGGTCACAGAAGACCGTTTCGCCTTGGTCTGAGCCAGGTTTCCTTTGTTCACAGCGACTCCGGACTTGCTCTCCAGGGTGGTAGCCAGGACCGGGACGGACAGCGCCAGCGACAGGGCCGCTGCGAGCGGTCGGATCCCACTGTGGGCTGGCCGGCGGGGCAGAGTCATCTGTCTGTCTCCTCAAAAAAGTGCCCGCTCGATGAAACGGGACGTTCGGTAAAGCTTCAATCGCCGCAGAGCGAGCTTGATCCCGGTCGTCTTCCCGCGAGTACGATACGCTATGGCTACCTTTGCTATATAGGTCATTTTGACCCGAAACTTTAAGCTAGTTGCCATCTTAAAAACACGCTTAGCGCACAAAACGGCGTATCGACTGCCTTGGGCCAAGACCTCCTTGAGTGCAAGTATGATCTCCTCATCGCTTGGATCCGCCTGCGCGCTGACTCTCCCCGCAACGACGAGACAACCCCAGAATCGACGCGACTCGCATACGGACCCACAGCCGGCGCCCTGCCCGAACACTGCCGTCACGATAATCCTGACCCCGCGTGATGTCTATGAGGCTGATCACACCCGATCTCGTCGGCCCGCCCGTGGCTGCGTTATAGTGAGCCGCCTATTCCGTCTTCACCAGACTTGGAGTGCCTGATGCGAGAGAAGCTGATACCCGTCCTCGTCACGGCAACCCTGCTGTTCGGCGGCTGCGAGTCGCCCGCACTGCGACATGGCGAGATCGTGGTCGGCGACCGCGACGCCAAGGTGCGCATCGTCTTCAGCGAGCGCGATCGCTTGATCATCCGCGAATGGTATGACGAGCGGCGTCGGGCGCTGCCGCCCGGACTGGCCAAGAAGGGCATGCGGCCGCCTGGACATGCCAAACGCTGGGGCCCGCGCGACACCTTGCCGCCGGGGCTGGCCTGGCGCGAGCTGCCGCCCGAGCTGGAGCGGCGGCTGACCCGCCTGCCCGACGACTACATCCGCATCATCGTCGGCAGCGACATCGTCTTGCTAGACCGCCGCACGCGCGTCATCCTAGACATCCTCTACGATATCGCCCTGGACTGAAGGGACGACTCGATCACGCGCATCTTTGCGCCCGCTCATGACCCAGCACGAGAACCCCATCGCCGACAGTACTCCGGAAATCGACGTCTCCATCGTCATCCCCATCTACAATGAGTACGACAACCTGCCCGACCTCGTCGAGCAGGTGGCGCAAGCCATGCAGCCGACCGGCCTGAACTGGGAGCTGATCTGCGTGGACGACGGCTCACGCGATGGCTCTGACCGTCTGCTCGCCGAACTGGCACAAGACCGGCCCTGGCTAAAGCCGCTGTTCCTAAACCGTAACTACGGCCAGTCCACGGCCATGCAGGCGGGTTTCGACGCGGCGCGCGGCACGACCCTGGTCACCCTGGACGGTGATCTGCAGAACGACCCGGCCGACATCCCTCGCCTGCTCGAAGAGCTCAAGGCCCACCCGGAGGTCGACATCCTCTCGGGCTGGCGCAAAGACCGCCAGGACAAGACCTTGTCGCGCAAGATCCCTTCGCGCATCGCCAACTGGCTGATCTCGCGCGTGACCGGGGTCAAGCTGCACGACTACGGCTGCTCGCTCAAGCTCTACCGCCGCGAGGCCCTGCGCCACGTCAAGATCTACGGCGAGCTGCACCGCTTCATCCCGGCCCTGGCCGGACAGTTCGGCGCGCGGGTCATGGAGGTGCCGGTCAACCACCGGGCACGCACGCGCGGGCAGTCGAAGTACGGCATAGACCGCACCCTACGGGTGCTGCTCGACCTGCTTTGGGTCAAGTTTCTGCTGCGCTTCCTGCACCGGCCCATGCACGCCTTCGGCGGCACCGGTGCGGTCATGCTGCTGATCGGATTCATCATCCTGCTCGTCCTCACATTCGAAAAGCTGTTCCTGGGCCACGACATCGGCGGCCGTCCGCTGCTGCTGCTGGGCGTCATGCTCACGCTCATGGGCGTGCAGTTCCTTGGCCTGGGCGTGATCGGCGAGATGCTCACCCGCATCTACCACGAGCCCGGGGGCGGCAAACAGTACGTGTTGCGCGAGGCGCCGCGGCCACCCCGGCAGGGCTGAACCGACCGAGGTCGCTGTGGACCACCAACCGGGCAGCGGGATGCATAGCCCCCCTCACCCTTCCCCCCGCGCCTTTCTTCCCGTCCGGGACTGGCGCCTCCTCCCCCTTCTCCTGCTGCCCTTCGTCGGCCTGTGGGCGGCACCCCTGACCGACCTCGACGAGGGGGCGTTCACCGCCTCCACCCTGGAGATGTTCCTGCGCGGCGACTTCCTCTCCACCTACCTCATGGGCGAGCCGCGTCATGACAAGCCCATCCTCATCTATTGGCTGCAGGCCGCCTCGGTCACGCTGTTCGGTGGCAACGAATGGGGCTGGCGCTTCCCCTCGGCGCTGGCTGCCGCCGCCTGGATCGGGCTCACCTACGCCTTCGTTGCCCGCCTGTATGACCGCGAGGCGGCCCTGACCGCCGCCCTGGTCATCGCCACCGCCGCCGGGCTCACGCTCATCCAGCGTGCCGCCACGGCGGATGCCCTGCTCAACCTCTGGCTTGCCGCCGCCGGTTATGCGGCTTGGCTGTGGCTTACCGAAGAAAAACCACGCTGGCGCTACTCGAGCCACGCCGCCATGGCCCTGGGCTTTCTCACCAAGGGGCCGATCGCTGTCCTGGTGCCGGCCGGGGCGGTATTCCTATGGTGCGCCAGCCGTGGTGAGCTCAAACGCTTTACGCGCTGGGCCTTGGCCCCAGGGCCGGTCGTCCTGTTTTTCGCCATCACCGCGCCCTGGTTCCTCGTCCTGACCTGGTTGGAGGGCCCGGGTTTTCTTACCGGTTTCTTCCTCAAACACAACCTGGGCCGCTTCGGTGGTGCCATGGAGGGCCACGGTGGCGGCCCGCTCTACTACCTGCCGGTGGTGCTGCTGTCGCTGCTGCCGCACACGGGCCTGCTGCTCGCCGCTCTCGGGCGGCTGCGTACGGCCTGGGACGACCCCCTGCAGCGCTTTGGCCTGCTCTGGTTCGCCCTGGTCTTCGTACTGTTCTCACTGTCCAGCACCAAGCTACCGCACTACGTCTATTACGGCTATGGTGGGCTCGTCCTCGTCCTGGCGCTTTCGGGCGCGACATCGGGCAACCGCTGGTTACTCCTCGCGCCTGGGGCGTTGTTTTTTGCCCTGCTGCTCCTGCTGCCCGAGATCCTCGCGAGCCAACTGCCGCGTCTCAAACCCGACGACCGCCTGCTGGCGGCGGGGCTGGAGGCGGTCTTCACGCCCGCCTACCGGCTGTGGTTTGGCGCTGCCCTGGCCTTGAGCCTGGCGTTGGCTGCGCTGCCACGAACGCATCTGCGCCTGGGTCTCTATGCCGAGGGCATGCTCTCCGCCCTGGGGCTGGCGCTCCTGCTCATCCCAGCCGCCGGCGAGCTTCAGCAGGGACCGATCCGCCAGGCCGGCAGATTGGCGGCCGCGCTCGACGGTCCGCTGGTCATGTACGGCGTGAACGTACCCAGCTTCCAGACTTATGCCGGCCGCCGGGTGGAGCGGCGCGCACCTCGCGCGGGCGACCTGGTGCTCACCCGCGAGAGCCAACTGCCCAAGCTCCCCGGCGCCGAGGTGCTCTACCGCGAGCGCAGCTATGTGCTCGTCCGGGTGAGGGGTCAGGAGTGAGAGCTGAGGCGTTGTCCACTGCGCGGGCACTCGTCTGGCTGATCCTCGCCCTGCTATTGCTCACCGCTTGGCGCGTGCTCGTAGTCTGGCACCGGGAGCTCGAACTCTACGCCGACGAGGCGCAATACTGGAGCTGGTCGCTCGCCCCCGCTTGGGGCTATTACTCCAAGCCGCCTATGGTGGCCTGGCTCATCCACCTCAGCACACGGCTCTTCGGCGATTCGGAGCTCGGGGTGCGCGCTGCCACCTTTGCCCTCTGGCCCATGACCGCGGGGGTGGTCTGGTTGCTGACCCGCCGCCTGTTCGCGGGTGAGCCTTGGGTCGAGCGCGCCGCCTTCTGGTCGGCCCTGGCCTTCGCCACGCTGCCCATGACCGCGCTGGGCGGCGTGCTGATCACGACCGACGGCCCCCTGCTCCTCTTCTGGACGCTTTCGCTCTATTTCCTCGCCGGGGCGCTCGAGCAAGACCGCTGGGGCGATTGGCTCGCGGCAGGCGCGGCAGCCGGCCTGGGACTTTTGTCCAAGTACAGCATGGTCTTCCTCGCCCCGGCCTTCCTGGTCCTCGTGCTGATCGCACCCGCCTATCGGCGCTCGCTCACTTCCCCCAAGCCCTACGCCGCCGCCGCGCTCGCCCTCATCCTGCTCGCGCCCAACCTCATTTGGAACGCCCAGCATGACTTCGTGAGTTTCCGCCACACGGCGGAGATCTCGCAGCTCGATCGCGCCTTCATCCACCCCGACGCCCTGCTCGCCTTCGCCGGGGCGCAGTTCGGCGTCTTTGGTCCACTCCTGGCTTTGGGCTTGGTCCGCATCGCCTTCAAGCCGCGCCTGTGGTGGCAGGATGCGCGGCTCGCCTTCCTTGCCGCCTTCAGCCTCGTGCCCCTGGCCGCCTTTCTCGCGTTGTCGCTGCTCACGCGCGCCTTCGCCAACTGGGCGGCCTTCGCCTATGTGGCCGGCAGCGTGCTGGTGGTGGCGACCTGGGTCGCCAAGGAAAGGCGCTGGCTCGTCTGGGCGATCGGCGTGAACCTGGCCCTGGGCGCCTTGCTCTACCATTACCACGACCTCGCGCACGCCTTGGACTTACAGCCCACGCGCCAGACGGACCCCTTTGCCCGCATCACCGGCTACCGGGCCCTGGGTCAGGAGGTCAAGCGCCTGCTCGCCGCGCATCCCGAGGCGCGCCTCATGGGCGACGACCGCAAGACCTTCGCCAGCCTGCTCTACTATGCCCGCCCCTTGAGCCAAGATGCCGTCTATCTCAACCCCGCACGCCACATCGACGACCACTACGCCTTGACCGCCGATGTCGCCAGACGCCCGCGCGGCAGCTTCATCCTGATCACGCGCACCCGAACCCGTGCCGAGCTCGAACAGTGGTTTGCCGAGGTGCGCCTCTTAGAGCACCTGCACGTGCGCACGCACCCCGATGCCGCCCTCGACTACCAGGCCTGGTGGGTGCGTGATTTCCTGGGTTACCGCGCCCCTGCGCAGGCAGTGGTGGCGCTAGAATGACGGGTGCGTCGAACCGGAAGCCACAACATGCAAAGTCGAGTCCTGATCGCCTCAGTCGCCCTCACGTGGGTCGTCTGCGCCTGCGGCAAGAAAGAGGAGGCGGCCGCCCCGCAAACAGCGGCCCCGACCGCTGAAACCCCGGCAGCCACACCACCGACGGCACCAACCGCCGAGACACCCGCCAACCCTCTGGTGGCCGCGGGTGAGGCCGAATTCCGGACCGTCTGCGCCGTCTGCCACGGCCAGAAGGCCGAGGGCATGGGCAACTATCCCCGGCTGGCTGGGCAGGGCAGCGAAGCGATCCGGTCCAAGTTGCTGGACTACCGTGCCGGCAAGCAGATGGGCCCACTCACCGCGATCATGGCTGCAACCGCCAAAAACTTAAGCGACGAGGACATCGAAGCCTTGGCCGCCTACATCGCCACCCTCGCGCAATGAGCGCCGCCGCGCGGTTCACTGAGCCGGATTTCTGGCGGAGGCGCCGGTGAGGGCCAGGTCGGCCCAGGCGGTCGTGCGAAACGGCAAGGTGTGGGCCGCAATCCAGTCGGCTGGTGTCGGCAGGGGCAGCGAAGGTGTTGGCGTCAGACTGAGGTTCTCCACCCCTGCCACGACGATGGGGCCGCCGAACGGGTCCCAGGGCGTGAAGACATTGAGCCAGCGGCTTACCCCCAGGCGCTCGGGCGCGTGCAACGTATCCGCCAGGGCCGCCAACGGCAGTCCTGGATGGAATTGGGCTAGCCAGCGCATGATGGGTGGACGTGCCAAGGGCGAGGCCAGGCTGATGAAGACCTCGACCGGCGCGCGAGCTTCGCCCTCCGCCAGGGCGAGATAGGCGATCACCGAGCCTAAGGAGTGGCTGAGCAGCCACACGGGGCGCCCCTGCGCCTGGGTGGCGGCGAGTTCGGCTTGCAGCGTGGCGACGGCGGTGCGCAGGCCCGCCGCATCGGTGGGTACACCGCTCCAAGCGATGCGGCGCAGCTCTCCGCGCGTGGCCGCGACCAGGGCAGCGACCATGGGCGAGCGTTCCAGATAGCCGTCCTCCCATGTGGCGGCGGACTCCGCAGCGATGCCGAGGAAGGGCGCGAGCAGGCGGTAAGGGTTCACCCCCTCCACCACCAATATGCGCGGCGCCGCCTGCACGGTCATGGTCCAGGTGAGGGCCAGCGCTGCCCAAAGCGAACGGGAAGGTAAGACGAACTCCGGCCGAATCAAGCCTTGCCCCAGGCGGCAAAGAGCGGGTCACTGGAATCGCGCTCGGAGATGTGTGGATCGTCCTCAGGGCGCCTGAGCCCGCGCAGGGTCTCGCTGTGTAGCTCGCCAAACCCCACCTCTTGCAGCAACCACAGGACCAAACCCAGACGCTCGAAGGGGTGCAGCTCGGCCCAGACCTGGATCGCCTTGGTGGGAAACCAGCGGTCGGAAAAGGTCAGCACGAACTGGCCGCCGGGCCTCAGCACACGCCGGACCTCGGCGAAGACCGCGTGGGGATGCGTGAGGTATTCCACCGAGGCGGTACAAAGGACCAAATCGAAGGCCCCGCTGGCAAAAGGCAGGTGGGGATCGTGGTTGAGGTCATGGACGATGCCCTTGCTGAGGCGGGGATTTGCCGCCAGCTCCTCGGCATTCATGCCCAGACCCGTGACGTGTAAGTCTGCCAACCCCTCAGGGAGGTGGCTCACCCAGCTCGACATCAGGTCGAGCACACGGCTGCCCGGCTGCAGGAAACGACCGTAGAGCTGAGCGATCTCGGCACGGCAAGCGGCATCGAGGTGATGCACCAAGCGGGGTCGCGCATAAAAGCGCGCGTCCTCGCCGTCGTCCTGGCGCTCGAGCGCGCCTTCCGGCAGATAGCAGCCCTGCGGGTGTTCCGGCAGGGACTGCATGCCGGGACCGTCGAAGAGCTGCACGAAGCGCGTGCGCGCCGCCTCCGCCGCGGTCCAACACAGGCGAAGCTGCGCCACCCGACCGGCCAGCGGATGGTTCGGGTCGACGCGCAGGCCACCCGCCTCCCTGGCCAGTAGCCGGCAGGGACGTAGGTCTTGACGGCCTTCGGCCAATCCCGTGAACGCCAAGCGCGGATAGAAGCGGCCAACGACCGGTAGACGCCGGAGTCGAAAAGCCTCTGCCGGCAACCAGCGAGGCTCCTCGCCGGCGGGCGTGATCCAGCCGCTCGCATCGACCCAGACCTCCGCCTGGGTCTTCAGCGCGTTGAGCGCGCGCACGAGCACACCGTGCGCGTTGAGCGCCGCCGCCGGCATGACCAACCGGTCGCGGTGCATCGCGATGCC
>CALAMX010000177.1 GCA_937925755.1 uncultured Burkholderiales bacterium | reverse complement strand
ACGGCCACCCCCTGCTCCAGCAAAAGGAACTAACGCTGGCGCGGCTCGCCGAATGGCCGTTGATCACCTACGACCCCTCTTTCACCGGCCGCACCAAGATCGACCAGGCCTTCGAGCGTGCCGGGCTGACGCCCAACATCGCGCTCACCGCCGTCGATTCCGACGTCATCAAAACCTATGTCGAACTGGGGCTGGGCGTCGGCATCATCGCCGAGATGGCTTTCGAAGCGCAACGCGATGTGGCGCTGGCAGCCCGTTCGACCGGCTCTCTGTTCGAGAGCAATACCACGCGCCTGGCGATCCGTCGCGGCACGTGGTTGCGTCCCATCGATTTCGCCTTCATCGAGATGTTCGCGCCCCACCTGACGAAAAACGTCGTGCTCGCCACAGTGGCGGGCAACGGTGAAGATTTCGCCTTGTGAGCGCGGCCGGCATGCAGCGGCTGTGCCTGAAACTGCGCAGTTGGCCGACTGGTGTGAATCACAAAGTTATCTGCTGGGTTTCGGAGTGTCGTAAGGACATCCGACCCTCTGTTTATCACTCGGGCTGACCAGCCAACATAGACCTGAATCCGTGTCGATGCAGCCGACAGTCGTGTAGGGCGGGTTTTAGCCAGACACCCAACCCGTCGCGCTGAGGTCTGAACTCCAGAGCGTTGGTCGAGCTCAACACGGATTCAGGATGGATGCACGGTTGGAGGACAAAGGCGACCGTCGTGCTCTGCGGCATATAGGATATAAATGCGGGAGAAAGTGCAATCGGTTGAGCGCCTGGCGCAGCGCGCGGATCACACTGGCGGTTCGCGTCGGGATCGGGGCAAGCCTGGGACCCATGGCAGTGCTTGCCCGCCGCTATAACCCGCGCCAGCCCCCCGGGGAGGGGCACGCCCAATCCACGAAGCGGTGTTGGCTGCGGCACATCCGCCCGTCGGCTGCGTTGATCGCGACAGAGTCGCTCCTACCGGGAGGCATCGGGGTAGTGGCGAAGTTGGCCACGACTTTCCTGGCGGGCAGTGGACGAATTGACGGCGTGGCTTCCCATGGAATCGGGGTAAAGTTCGTTTGTTTTGGCTCGATAGGAAGCGAGTAGACGCGAAGCGCAGGATCAAGGCAGGTTGTGCGCGACGCTCGCCGGGGTAGACAGTCGGTGTACGGTACGCAGCCTCATCGCCTCTGACAGGTCGGACAGAGGAAACTGGCGCGGCCGCCCTGGCGGAGGTACACGATGGGTGTGCCGCACTGGCGGCAGGGCAGCCCGGCACGGCCGTAGACCGCATAGTCCTGCTGGAAATAGCCGGGTCGCCCGCTGCTGTCGACGAAGTCGCGCAGGGTGCTGCCGCCGGCGGCGATGGCCCGCTCCAGGGTGGCGCGCACCGCCTCGACCAAAGCCGCACAGCGGCGGCGGGAAAGTCGCCCGGCAGGGGTGCGCGGGTCTATGCCGGCATAGAACAGAGCTTCGTTGGCATAGATGTTGCCGATGCCGACGATCCGATGGGCGTCCATCAGGAGCGGTTTGATGGCGGTGTGGCGGCCACGGCAGAGCCGGTGAAGGTGCTCACTGGTGAACGCAGGCCCCAGCGGCTCGACCCCCAGCGAGGCGAGAAGGGGATGGTGCAAAGGGTCTTCGGCCAAGAGCACGGCGCCAAAACGGCGCGGGTCACGCAGGCGCAGCCGCCGTCCCCCCTCCAAGAGTAGGTCGACGTGGTCGTGCGGGCCGGGGGGCTCGTCGCGAGTCAAAAGGCGCAGGCTGCCCGACATGCCCAGGTGCAGGATCACGGCCTCCTGATCCAGCGTAAGCAGGAGGTATTTGCCGCGCCGGGCGAGTGCGACGATGCGGCGGCCGCGCAGGCGTGCATCGAGTGCATCGGGCACCGGCCAGCGCAGGCGCGGGTTGCGCACCTTTGCACCCACAAGGCGCGCGCCAGCGAGATGCGGGGTGAGACCGCGTAGGATGGTCTCGACCTCGGGCAGTTCGGGCATCTTTCCGGGAAATGTCGCTCCAAGCAAAAGTGTAACCCTTTCGTCCCTGCCCTTGCCTTCTGCATAATGGCGGCGGGGTGCCCGTAAACCCGATGGAAACGACCATGACCTTGAGAGCCCTCCTCTCCCTCCTGTTGGGGCTTGCCACCGTCACCGCCTGTGCCAACACGGCCGGCACGCGGCAGTCTGCCCAGACCACCGAGCCGCCGCCGCGCGCTGAGAACCGCACGGAGCTGACGCCGCAGATCCTCTACCAATTCCTGCTTGGCGAGATCGCTGCGCAGCGCGGTGAACTCACCCTCGCCAGCGAGGCCTTCATCGATCTGGCGATCAAGACCCGCGATGCGCGCATCGCCCAGCGCGCGACCGAGATCGCGACCTTCGCGCGCAAGCCGGCCCAGGCGCTGAAGGCCGCAAAGATGTGGGTGGAGGGCGAGCCCAACTCGCAGCGGGCGCGCCAGACCTACGTCTCGCTGCTGATCTCCGCCGGCCGCCTGGCCGACGCGCGTCCCCACCTGGAGTGGCTCGTCAAGCAAAGTGGTCGCCCGGTCGGCGAGGCCTTCCTGCAACTGCCCAACCTCCTGCTGCGGCATCAGGACAAGCCGGCCGTGCTGAGCCTGATGAGCGATCTGGCCGCCGCCTATCCAGCGGTGCCGGAGGCGAGCTTCGCGCTCGCCCAGGTGGCCTGGCATGCAGGGCAGACCGAACGGGCGCTCGCGGCAGCCGACGAGGCCCTGCGGCTCAAACCCGGCTGGGAGGCGGTGGCCCTGTTCCAGGGACAGATCCTGCAACGCCGCGGCGACGACCAGGTGGTCGCCTATTGGCGAGGCTTCCTCTCGCGGCATCCGGATGCACGCGAGGTGCGGCTCGCCCTGGCGCGGCAACTCGCGCGCATGAGCCGCTTCGCCGAGGCGCGTGCCGAATTCGAGCGCCTGCATGCGCAGGACCCAACCCAGGCAGAGGTGGTGGTGTCCCTGGGGCTGCTGGCGCTGCAGATGAACGACCTCGACGCCGCCGAGCGGTATTTCAAGACCGCCTTGGACGCCGAGATGGGCGAGGTGGGCCAAATCCGGCTCTATTTGGGCCAGGTCGCCGAGGCCCGCCGCCACTTCGAGCAGGCCCTCAAGTGGTATCTCAGCGTGCCGGAGGGCCGCCACTACACCGACGCCCGTATGCGCGCGGCCGTCCTGCTGGGCAAGCTGGGCCGTGTCGGCGAGGGACGTCGTTTGTTGGCGGAACTGAGCACCGAAGACGAGGCCGAGCGGGTGAGCCTCATCCAGGCCGAGGCGCAAATGCTGCGCGAGGCGAAGGATCACGCGGCCGTCTTCGAGCTGCTCACCCGCGCGCTGGAGACGATGCCCGATTCGCCAGAGCTGCTCTATGACCGTGCCATGGCGGCGGAGAAGATCGGCCGGCTGGACGTGCTGGAGCAGGACCTGCGGCGCTTGATCGCCCTCAAGCCCGACCATGCCCACGCCTACAATGCCCTGGGCTACACCCTGGCCGACCGCACCGACCGCCTCAAGGAGGCCATCGAGCTGCTGGACAAGGCCCTCAAGCTCGCCCCGGACGACCCCTTCATCCTCGACAGCATGGGCTGGGCCCTGTTCAAGGCGGGGCGGCTCGATGCGGCCATCGATTACCTGCGGCGCGCCTTCGCCCTGCGCCCCGACCCCGAGATCGCCGCGCATCTGGGCGAGGCCCTGTGGGTGCGCGGGGACCGCGACGAGGCGCGACGGATCTGGCAGGGCTCGTTGCGCGAACATCCCGACAACGAGAGCCTGCGGGAGACCGTCGGCCGGCTGCTGCCCTGATGCGCTCGTCGGTCGGTCGGGTGTGTGCCGGCCAGGGCGCACGATGGCTGCGTGTCGCGGGGCTATTTCTGGGCGCCGTGTTGCTGGCCGCCTGTGCCCCGCTGCGCCAGCCCGTCGAGCCACCCGCGACTTTGCCACAGCCGCTCGAACGCTTCCGTCTGGAGGGGCGTATCTCGGTCAAGAGTGGGGAGCAGGCCTTTTCGGGCGGCATCCGCTGGCAGCATGACGGACTGCGCGATGAGATCCTGCTCACCGCCCCCATGGGGCAGGGTGTGGCTGAGCTGCGCCGCGAACCTAAGCGCGTCCGACTGATCACTGCCGAGGGCCGCGAATACGAGGCGGTCAGCGCTGAGAAGCTCCTGGAGGGGGTATTGGGCATACGGCTGCCCGTGGAGGGCATGCTGCATTGGGTGACTGGCCTGCCTCGGCCACAGGCAGAACACGCCCTCACATGGGACCATGAAGGGCGCGTGGCGCGGCTGGAGCAGGACGGCTGGCGGATCGAATACGCGCGTCACCAGTCGCAGGCGGGGCGCTGGCTACCCGGCCGCATCTTCGCCCGCCGCGACGAAGATCTGGAATTCCGCCTCGTGGTGGACACATGGCAACTGCCTTGACCCCCCCGGGCCCGGCCTGGCCGGCGCCGGCCAAGCTCAACCTCTTTTTGCACGTGGTGGGCCGCCGCCCGGACGGCTATCACCTGCTGCAGACCGCCTTCCGCCTGATCGACCGCTGTGACGCGATCTATCTGGACCGCCGCACCGATGGCGCGATCCGCCTGCACACCCCCCTGCCCGGCGTGCCCGAGGCGCAGGACCTGACCTGGCGTGCGGCGGACCTGTTGCGCCGGCACACGGGCTGCCGCCTAGGGGCCGACCTCTGGCTCGACAAACGCCTGCCCATGGGCGGCGGCCTGGGGGGTGGCAGCTCGGATGCCGCCACCGTGTTGCTCGCCCTCAATCGGCTCTGGGGCCTGGGGTTGTCGCGCGCAGAGTTGCAGGCGCTGGGGCTACGCCTCGGCGCCGACGTGCCCGTGTTCGTCTTCGGCCGCAATGCGCTTGCCGAGGGGGTGGGCGAGCGGCTGCAGGCCGTCGAGCTACCGCCGGCGAGCTATGTCGTGCTCATCCCCCCCGTATCCGTCTCCACGGCCGAGATTTTTGCTTCGCCGGCATTGACAAGGGACACGCCAGCGATCAAAATAACGGCCCTTCCGCCCGGTTATGGTCACAACGACTTGGAGCCGGTGGTGGTCGCACGATACCCTGTGGTCGGGGAATATCTCGGCTGGCTCCGGCAACACGGTGACGGTCGGCTGACCGGTTCCGGCGGCTGCGTCTTCGCGGCTTTTCCGGACCGCGCCAGCGCCGAAGCGGTATTCGCCGTGAGGCCAAAGGGCTGGAACGGTTTCGTCGCAGACGGTTTGGACAAGCATCCTTTGTTCGACGCCGTCTGATGTTTGGGGAGTCGCCAAGCTGGTTAAGGCACCGGATTTTGATTCCGGCATGCGTGGGTTCGAATCCTACCTCCCCAGCCAAAATACCGAGCGTGTGGCCTGCTGCCGCACGCTTTTTGTTTTCGTCGGCGCGCCATGCGCCGTTGATCGTTGATGCGTGTGGGGTGGATCGGTGGCTTATGACAGCCTGATGGTATTCACCGGCAACGCCAATCCCAGGCTTGCCGAGGATGTGGTGCGCCATCTCAACATCCATCTGGGGCGTGCCACGGTCGGTCGCTTCTCCGACGGCGAGGTCATGGTGGAGATCCTGGAGAACGTCCGGGGCAAGGACGTCTTCGTCCTGCAGTCCACCTGCACCCCCACCAACGACAACCTGATGGAGATCATGCTGATGGTGGACGCGCTGCGTCGCGCCTCTGCTGGCCGTATCACCGCCGCCATCCCCTATTTCGGCTATGCCCGTCAGGACCGCCGCGTGCGTTCTGCGCGCGTGCCGATCACCGCACGGGTGGTGGCCGACATGCTCACCGTCGTCGGTGTGAACCGCGTGCTCACGATGGACCTGCATTCCGACCAGATCCAGGGCTTCTTCGACATCCCCGTGGATAACATCTATTCCACACCCATCCTCCTGGGCGAGATCTGGAGGCAGAACTACGAAAATATGATCGTGGTCTCGCCTGACGTCGGTGGGGTGGTCCGCGCACGGGCGGTGGCCAAGCGCCTGGACTGTGATCTGGCGATCATCGACAAGCGGCGACCCAAGCCCAACGTGGCCAAGGTGATGCACATCATCGGTGACGTGCGCGATCGCACCTGCATCATCATGGACGACCTGGTGGACACCGCCAACACCCTGTGCGAGGCGGCCGCGGCGCTCAAGGCGCACGGTGCCCGCCGCGTGGTGGCCTACATCACCCACCCGGTGCTCTCCGGCAGTGCGGTCGAGCGCATCAATCACTCGCAACTGGACGAGCTGGTGGTCACCGATACCATCCCGCTGCGCGATGACGCCCGCCAGTGCCCGCGCATCCGCGTGCTGACGGTGGCCGAGCTGCTGGCCGAGACCATCCGCCGCATCAGCAACGAGGACTCGGTCAGTTCCCTGTTCATGGAATAGCCCCGTTTCACCCACGGTCGCCTGGTCGCGGGCGGCCCTTTTGCCAGCCAACCTCCCAAACCAACCAGGAGTCAGTCATGCATTTCGAGATCAACGCAACGTCGCGCCAAGCGCAGGGTACCGGTGCGAGCCGCCGCCTGCGCCGCGCCGGCCGGGTGCCCGGCATCATCTATGGCGGCGAAAAGCCGGCCCAGCCCATCTCCATGGACCATAAGGAGCTCTTCCTGGTCCTGCGCCAGGAGGCCTCGCACTCCTCGGTGATCGACCTCAAGGTGGACGGTCAACGCGAACCCGTTCTGCTCAAAGACGTGCAACTGCATCCCTACAAGCAGCAGATCCTGCACGTGGACTTCCAGCGTGTGGACGCCACGCACAAGGTCCATGTCAAGGTGCCGCTGCACTTCTTGAACGGTGACATCGCCCCGGGGGTCAAACTGCAGGGCGGCGTGCTAAGCCACGTCATGACGGAGGTCGAGGTGGTCTGTTATCCGAAGGATCTGCCCGAATACATCGAAGTGGATCTGAAAGACCTCGCGGCGGGCCACTCCCTGCACCTCTCCCACCTCAAGCTGCCGCCCGGCGTGGAGCTGCCCCAGCTCGCGCGCGGCGAGGACCCGACCGTGGCCACCATCCTGGGCGCCAAGGGCGAGGCCGGCGAGGGCGAAGGCGCTGCGTAATTCGTGTCCGATGCAAGCGCCGCCGCGTCTGGTGGTCGGCTTGGGCAACCCAGGCCATCAGTACGCTGAAACCCGGCACAACGCCGGGTTTTGGTTTTGTGAGCGGCTGGCCGGCCGGTTGGGGGTGAACCTTGCCCGCGAGGGCCGTTTTCACGGCCTGGTCGGTCACCTGCGTGAGCCCGACGTGTGGCTGCTGTTGCCGCAGACCTACATGAACCGCTCCGGACTGGCGGTCGCGACGCTCGCGCGCTTCTACCGCATTCTGCCTGCCGAGATCTTGGTTGCACACGACGAACTGGACATCCCCCCGGGTCAGCTGCGCCTCAAGTTCGGCGGTGGCCTGGGCGGGCACAACGGGCTCAAGGACATCAGTGCGCATCTGGGGACCCACGACTATTGGCGGCTGCGGATCGGCATCGGTCACCCGGGCGACCGCAATGCGGTGGTCGATTATGTCTTGAGACCGCCGCGCCGCGAGGAGCAAGTCGAGATCGACGCCGCCCTCACGCGCGCCCTCGACCTCTGGCCACTCATCGCCCGCGGCGAGTGGAACGCGGCGATCCAGCGGGCCAACACCCGGCCCAAGCCCCCTTCATCCTTGACCCCTGACGCCTCACCCAGCACATCATGAGCCTCAAATGCGGTATCGTCGGTCT
>CALAMX010000176.1 GCA_937925755.1 uncultured Burkholderiales bacterium | reverse complement strand
GTCTACCGGCCGCAGTGGGTGGCCACCTTCGACGACCGGCGCTATCTGCAGCGGTGATCCCAAGGCATCTGGCCCAAGCCCCCGGAGAGTGGAGGCGGCTTCGTTCACCTGTTGTGTGCGTGAAGTTGTGCAAACATGCCGGTCTATGCCGGTCAAAGATTTGTTTGATTTTTTTATGCGCTGCTGGCACCGCGCACTGAGCGAAACGATCCATGGCGAGTGTCCGGGCCGGCGACCCATCCCGTGGACGCCGCGAGTGGGAAAGAGGAAAAAGATGCGGGTAAATTCGGTGTACAGAATGGCAAGAAAAGCCCACCGTCGAGAATGCATCGCGAGCCATATCCTCCACTGACGGCTTGTGGTGATTCTGGCAACACACCAGACCAGGAGGGGGAAGGCCACCTGGGTGTACCGCAAGATAGTAATCGATTACAATCTAAAGGACATCGATGTGCCCCCTCATGAACACGACCTCTACCCTCAGGACCCGCCGCTCGAGCGAGGATCGCCAACAGGAGATCGTCGAAGCCGTCTTGAAGCTGACTGCCGAGCGCGGGGTCGAGTCCATCACGACCGGGCTGGTCGCCGACCGGTTGGGATTGACGCAAGGGGCGATCTTTCGGCACTTCCCGAACAAAGAGGCACTCTGGGTAGCCGTACTCGAATGGTTGAAAATACGACTCGGCGACCTATTCGCACGCCGCGAACCCGATCCCCTGGATGAGCTGGAGCGCATCTTTCTGGCTTACCTACGTTTTATCCATGAGTACCCGGCAATGCCGCGCCTCGTGTTCTCCGATACATTCCACCATACTTACCCGAGCCTCCACGTCCAGGTGAGGGAGATGGTGGCGGACTGCGAAACTCGCCTGGAGAGGCTGATTCGCGAGGCCGTGGCAGTGGGTCAGGCACGGTCCGGCCACGAGGCGGCAGCGGCCAAGCTGCTCCTGGCCAGCATCCAAGGACTCGCCTTTCAGTCCGCCATCCTTGGACTCGTGCAGGACCCACGTGCACTGGGCCCGCATCTGTTTAGCCTGTGGCGTACCGGTCTCGCCCACCCGCATGATGTTTCATAGCCGTTTGCCCAGCACCCGGGTCCTGCACCCGCTCCGGGGGGAAAAGGTGTCGGCGCAGACGGGCGCCGCGTTTGAGGTGTACCATGTCTTAGGCTGTCAGGCACCTGACCGTGAACTCGAGTTGGGCACCGCGCCCACCCGGTGTCATCTGCCCAGGCTTCAGGTCTGCGTGTAGGGTGGCACCCGCTTGCTGCAAGGAAAACCATGATGAAAACCATCGCCCGATTGATGTTCGCCGGCTGGCTGGGCGTCTTCCTCATGTCTGCCGCCTGGGCGGAGAAGGCCATCGACTTCCAGTTCACCGATATAGACGGCAAGACGCTGCGCCTATCCGAATTCAAAGGCAAATGGGTGCTGGTCAACTTCTGGGCGCCCTGGTGTCCACTGTGCTGGGCCGAGGTGCCGCTGCTCAACGAACTGGCCAAGCGGCCCGATTTCGTGGTCATCGGCATCGGTCTCGACTACGGACCGGACGCGAACGTCGTGCGCGAGACGGCCACCCGACACAACTTCGAGGCCACCGCCATCGTCGCCGGCGGTTCCCGACGCGATCCTGCCAGTCCCTACCGACAGGTCGGACCGGTGGATTTCTATCCCACCTCCTACCTCTACGATCCCAACGGCGAGATCGTCATGTTCATCCCCGGTAAATTGCAGCGCGACAAGCTGCTAAACTTCATGGAATCGTGGAACAATAAGGCGGTCCGCAAAAAACGCTGAAACGGCCGATGAACTGCGTCCTGAACGCCTGGCAGCGGCACGAAGGCGAATTGCGCCGTTGGCTCCTGCACCGTGTCCACGATCCGCACGAGACGGAGGATCTGCTTCAGGACCTGTTTCTCAAGGTCCTGCGCCAGGAACACAATTTCTGCAACCTTGCCAATCCACGCGCCTGGCTGTTCGAGGTGGCGCGCAACACACTGACCGACCGCCTACGGCTCAAGAAGGCCTGGGTCGAATTGCCGGACGACTTGGAGGCCGACGCCGAGGAGCCTGCTGCAGTGGACGCGCTGGCGGTTTGCCTACCCCGCGTCTTGGCTGAGCTCGCGGAGGAAGACCGCGAGGCGATCACCCTGTGCGATCTGCAGGGCTTAAACCAAGCCGCGTATGCACGTCTGAAGGGCCTGTCCCTGCCCGGCGCCAAGTCCCGTGTGCAGCGCGCACGCCGGCGCCTGCGTGAACGCCTCACCGAGGCCTGCCAGGTGCGCTTCGACGCAGCCGGCAGGGTTTGCTGTTTCGTGCCGCGCAAGAACTGACGCTCGCAAGCCACAGACGAACCGTTCGTTCAGTCGTTCCCATCGCCTTTTGGCGCAGAACGCCATGTGCGACCCACAGGCTCGCGCGGGAATAATCGGGGCAAGCCGCTCAGGTAGACCAGCATGCCGAAGAGTTCTACCAGGGATTGCAGCACGATCACCACGGCGGCCGCCTCCCAACCCGGCGGCAGGGCAAGGGCCAAGGGCAGGACCACGAAGGAATTGCGCGTGCCCAGGGAGTAGGCCAGCGTGCGGCCCTGAGCGGCGGGCAAGGCGAAGAGCCGCGCCAGGCCCCAGGCGAGCGGTGCGGCCACCAGCAGGAAGGCGGCGAAGATGGGCACGACCACCGGCAACAGGTGCAAGGCATCCAGCACCGCCCCCACCTGTGCACCGGCGATGAGGAACACCACGCAGGCCAAGAGCGGCACCGGCCACCAGGCCATCCGTTCGCGCCAGATCGCGCGTTCCGGCCTTGCCTCCAGCCAACGTTCCGTGAGGGCGGCTAGGGCGAGCGGCAGGCCGACCACCAACAACGTCGGCCAGACCTGCGCCAGACCCAGGCTGCCGGCCAGGTCGGCGCGGGCCATCAGCCACAGGTAGAGCGGCAACAGCAGCAGTTGCAGGAAGAGGTTCGCCGGTGTGACGGCAATGGCGCGCGGCACGTCGCCGCCGCCCAGTTGGCTGAAGGTGATGAACCAGTCCGTGCAGGGCACCAGCAGCACCAACAATACCCCCAGGCGCAGCACCGGCTCGTCGGGCAGGAACTGGATCAACGCCCACACCCCTGCCGGCACCAACAAGAAGTTGCCGATCAGCACGGCGGCCACGAAGCGGTGGTCGCGGAAGGCAGCGGCCAGGTGCAGCAGCGGCACCTGCACGAAGGTGACGTAGAGCAGCGCCGCCAGTGCCGGCCAGAGCAGCCACTCGAAAACGGGGCCGGTCTGGGGCAAGGCCGAGCCCGTCGCCAGCCCCAGCGCAATGGCGGCGAGGTAGATCCAGACCTGGCGGCGCTCCAGGGTCAGGCGATCCACGCTCACCCCGGCCAGACGTAGCGCACGGCCAGCCCGGCGAGCAGCAGGGCCAGCCCGGCCTTGAGCCAGCGTTGTGGCACCCGTTTCTGCAAGCGCGCGCCCAGGTAGGCGCCGGCCAGCCCGCCCAGGCCGAAGGCCAGGCCCAAGGCCCAATCCGGCCGCGCCGTCACGCCTGCGGGCACGGGCAGGAAGGAGTAGGCCATGAGGGCGATGACCGAGGTGAGGAAGGTGGCGGTCAGCGTCGCCCCGGCGATGGCGTGTACCGGCAGGCGATAGAAGGCCAGACACAAGGGCACCATGAAGGCGCCGCCGCCGATGCCGTAGGCGGTGCCGATGACGCCCACGAGGAATGAAAAGAACAGCATGGACGGTACCCCGAACCGGTATTCGGCCTCGCCGTAGCGGAAACCCATCGCACGCCAGTGCAGGGTGGTCAGGCGTACCATCCCGGTCGTCGGCGCGGACGGCTGCCGTCGCCACGCATCCGCCAGCAGGCGCCAGGCGAGATAGGCCAGGATGGCGGCGGCGAAAGGCTCGAAGGCGGTGCGTTCCGCCAGCCAGTGGGTGCGCAGCCAGGCCCCGACGAAGGTGCCTGGCGCACCGCCCGCGGTGATCACTCCCGCGAGGGGCCAGAACAGGCGCCCCTCCCGCGCGTAGCGGAACATGCCACCGGGGATGGCCAGCAGGTTGAACACCAGGTTGGTGGCCGAGGCCGACGGGCTGGCGAAGCCCAGCACGCTCAGCTGGAAAGGCACCAGCAGGAAGGCGCCGGAGATGCCCACCATGCTGGTAAAGAAGCTGATGACGAGCGCCGCCAGCGGCGGCAACCACAGCCAGGTCGCCACACCGGAGACGGCGAAGTGGTGCCAAAGCGGCAGGCTCATGACTGCCGCTCGAGCTCAAGCCACGCCGAGCCGATCACCCGCAGGGCGGAGCGCGCAAGGAGCAGGACCAATCCCATGGCCACCAGCAGGTCGGGCCAGGCCGCACCGGTCAACGCCACACCACCGGCGGCGATGAAGACGGCCACATTGGCGGCGATGTCGTTGCGCGAGCATTCCCACACCGAGCTCATGTTCACGTCATCGAAACGGTGCCGGGTGAGCAGCCAGAAACATAGGCCATTGGCCGCCAGGCCCAGCAGGCTGAAGGCGCCCATGACCTCGAACACGGGCAGGCCTGGCGTCAGCAGGCGGTGCACGATCTGCACCGCCACACCTGCGGCCGCGAACAGGATCAGGGCACCCTTGAACAACGCCACGCGGGCCTTGATCGACGGCCCGCGGGCGACGGCGTAGAGGCTCAGGGCATAGGTCAGGGCATCACCCAGGTTGTCCAGGCTGTCCGCCAGCAGGGCGGTGGAATCGGCATACAGGGCGGCAGTCGCGACGACCAGGAACATCGCCGCGTTGATGACCAGGACGACGCGTAAGGTGGACCGCTGCCGGGCTTCGAGCGCGGCGCAGGCAAGGTGGTCTTCGCAGGCGCAGGGCATGGTGGATTCGATCGGTTGGGGCAAACGTGCGTATTATCCTCTGCGCACCGGACGCAACGCCCACAGCGGCAGGAGCCCCGCCGCCATCAGGGCGCAGGCGGCGGAGAAGGCGAAGGCAGTGAGCGCCCCCGCCTGCTGGTACAACTCGCCGAAGATCAGCGAGGCGGGCAGCAGCAGCAAGCCGGCCGTCAGGTTGAACCAGCCAAAGGCCGTGCCGCGCAGGTCTGCGGGCGCAAGATCGGCCACCAAGGCCTTTTCCACCCCCTCGGTGGCGGCCATGAAGATGCCGTAGAAGGCGAACAGACCATAGAGCAGCCCGGGTGTGTCCGGTGTCATGAGACCCAAACCCAGATAGAACAGGCCATAGGCCGCCCAGCCGGCGGTGAGCAGCCGGAGGCGCCCCACACGGTCGGACCAGGCCGAAAGCGGGGTCGAGAACAGCATGGCAATCGTCGCCACCGCCGCCCAGGCGAGCGGCACCTGGGCCTCGGGGAGGCCCAGCTCGCGCGCGCGCAGCAGCAGGAACATGTTGGACGAGTTACCCAGGGTGAACAGGGCCAGCACCAGCAGATAGCGTTTGAAGGCAGTCGACAGACCGGCCAGACGCCAACTGAAAGGCGGCGGGACGGGCAGCGGTCCGTCGTGCTGCGGCTCCTTCAGCATCAGGGCCATGACGAGGCAGAGCACTGCCGGCAGCAAGGCGAACAGGATCACCTCCTTCAGAGTCCAGCCCAGGCCCAGCAGCAGGGCGGCGGTGAGCGGACCCACCACCGCGCCGGCGTTGTCCATGGCCCGGTGCAGCCCGAAGGCCAGGCCGCGCGCGTTCGGCGCCACGCTCGCGGCGAGCAGGGCATCGCGCGGCGAGGCGCGCAGCCCTTTGCCCACCCGGTCGGCGAAGCGCAGGGCGAGCACCATCGGCCAGGCGCTGGCGAAGGCGATCAAGGGGCGGGCGAATCCGGCCAGGGCATAGCCCGCCACCACCCAGGGCTTGGCCCGCCGGGTGCGATCGACGAGGACGCCGGACAGTAGCTTGAGCAGGCTGGCGGTGGCCTCGGCGATGCCCTCGATGACGCCCAGCGCGCGCGGACCGGCCATCAGCACCGAGGCGAGATAGAGGGGTACGAGCGGATAGATCATCTCGCTGGCCGAGTCGTTGAGCAGGCTGATCAGCCCGATCAGCCAAACGGTGCGTGGCAGGGCGAGGAGGTCCTTGAGCATGGGGGTAAGACGGCTCGATTGGGGCTGGCGGCTGGCGCAGTCACTCGGTGCTGCTTTGGCGAACCACTTTTGCCTGGATGGGCGGGATTGCATGGCGTCGTTCATGTACGCAAAGTGGCGACAAGCCGCGCCGGATTGAGCAACAGACCCAGCGCCGCCGCAACTCCCGGCACCGCCACGCGCGCCGCCAGCAGCGTCTCCACCGCCACACCCTCGGCTCGATCACGGCGATGCCCAGTCCTGCCGCCGCCAGCATCAGGCGGTCGTTGCGGCCTGGCCTTCGGGCTGCACAGCGCGACGCGCCGAGGGATTCCACATACTGGCGCTTGGCCACATCCTGGCCGCCTTCCGCCAGCACGACGAGTTGACAGGGCAGACTCGCCAGGGCGGCACGCGCGCCCCCATGGGTGTCGGCAGTGACCACGTGCAGGGTGAGGCTCTCGGACAGCCGCGCGAAGGCCGCGGCCACGCCCGGCAGCAGGCTGCCGTCGCGTGCCAGGGTGCCGTCGAAATCGGCGACCAGCGCCTCAAGACGCAGGGTCTCCGCGCCGGGGATGGCGATCTCGAGCATGGGGTCCTCCTTGCAAGGATTTTGTCGCCTGCCGCGCCGCGGCGCGCACGGCCTGGGCGGCGTGCACCTCGGCCAGGGTGTGCAGCGCGGTCCTGCCGGCCCCGCCCAGCCGCACCAGCGCCGCCACCACCGCCAACCCCTCCACCACATCGACGGGATGGCGCAGGGCGCAATCGACCAGCGACTGGGCCGCGCTCGCCTCGCCGCGCAGGCCCAGGGCCAGGATGGCACGCATGCGCACCCACCTCGGCCAGCGGGTGGGCCAGGGCGGCCAGCAGCTTGTCCCGGTAATCCCGCGCCCACAGGCGGTCGAGGTCGGCGCCACAGGCCGGGCAGGCGTGCGCTTCAGCCGGGATGAGCCGGAAGCAGGCCGGGCAGATCTGTTCAGCCACGTGCTCGCACCACCGTCACCGCGCAGGGGGCGTAGGCGATCACCTGCCGCGCCACCGAGCCGAGCAGCCAGCGCTCGAACAGACCACGGCCGCGATGGCCCACCACGATGTGATCGATGCCGTGGTCCTCGGCATAGAGCACGATGGTCTCGGCCGGGTGACCCACCCGCACCTCGAAATGCGCCGTCAGCCCCGACACGCGCGACTTCAGGGGGTGCAGGAGGTGGGCATGGTGGCGGCGCGATTGCTCGATCACCGCCTCGGTCTCCACCTCCTCGCCGAACTCCGGCGGCCGCGCCACGGCCAGCACGTGCAATTCGGCGCCGTATTTGCCGGCCAGGTCGAGCGCGAACTCGAAGGCGGCGCGGGCCGAGTCGGAACCGTCGTAGGCGATGAGCAGCTTATGGATCATGGCTTGGCTCCCGGTGAGGTGGATGGCAGCAGGTGCCGGGGCAGGAAGAAGGCGTTGGCGACCAGGGTGGGCAGCACGGCGCTGCCGATCACTGCCGCCACCAGGGCGGAATATTGGGCCTGATCGACGATCTGGTGGGATAGCCCGAACAGGGCCGAGATGGTACCGAAGGTGAGCCCAGTGGACATGAGCAGCGTGGTGTACATGCCCTCCTGCCGCGGCGAGCCCCAGGCCCGCGCCACTGGATAGACCCCCACCACCTTGGCCAGCATCTTGCCCGCGAGCAACACCACGAAGGCCAGCGGCGCCGCGGCCAGGGCCGGCAGCGACACCAGCGAGCCGGCGCGGATGAAGTAGAACGGCGTCAACAGGCCGAAGGTCAGCGTGCGTAGCCGCCGCACCAGGGCGTGGTCCTTGCCCACCGTGCCGGCCAGCACCATGCCCAGCAGATAGGCCGGCAGCACCGCCTCGCTGTCGGCCCAGGTGGCCAGGGCCCCCAGGGCGAACAGGCAGAACATCAGCAGCTTGACCTCCAGCTCCGAGGGCCGGCCGCCGTAACGTTTGAAGAAGTGAGGGATCAGGCGGGGCAGGAGGACGAAGGCCGCCGCCCCGGCCGCCAGGAACACCAGGGTCTTGTAGGTGAAGGGGGCGAAGATCAGGCCCAAGGCCACCACCGTGGCCAGATCGGTGATGAAGCAGGCGGCCAGTACGGTCTTGCCGTAGTCCGTGGCATTCAGCCCGAATTCCAGCATCACCGCGTAGACCACCGCCACCGAGGTGGTGGACATGGCGATGCCGGCCAGCCAGCTCGCCTCCACGCTCCAGCCCAGGCCCCAGCGCGCCAGCGCCGCGCAGCCCAGGAAAGGGGCGGCGAAGCTCACCAGACCCACGGCGCCGGCCTGCCGCCACTGCCGTCTGAACACCACGGGATCCAGTTCCGCCCCGGCCAGGAAAGTGAGCAGGATGGCCCCCGCCCCCGCCAGGAACTTGATCCAGCTCGCGTCTCCGGCGAGCAGGGCGCTGCCGAGCAGGGCGCCGATGAAGAGCTGGGCGATGGTGCCCACCACGATCTCGGAGAGGGCGGTGGCCACCCGCAGCCAGATCGACAGCAGCGAGGCCAGCAGGGCCAGCCCCAGCCAGAGGGCGGCCTGGGTCCAGATCTCGGTCATGGCCGACATCCCGGGCATGCAACGACGGCGGTGCCGAAGGGGCGATGCCGGACACGCTGGGAAAAGGTTGGGCGCATGTGTCGGTCCTCGTGAGGTCGATGCGCACGGACCGCACAATGCCTGCGCCGCCCGTGCCCGGTTCGTGCAGGCATCATCAGCCCGTCGGTCCGGGCGGTTCGGCGTAAGACCGCCGGGAGGCATGCCATCTCCCCAGGCCGATTATGCCACAGCGCCTCATGTCGCGACGGGAGCCCTTTGCGCAGGCCTTTGCCACGCAGACACCTCACTCTGGCACCTCGGTGTTGTGTCAAAATCCCCTCGCTGGAATGCCGTCCTGTCATTGCGAGATCGGCTCACCATCGATCCCAAGCTGCGTCATGAAAACCCGTCACCTGCTGTTCACCCTGGGCTTGGCCCTCTTCACCGCCGCCGTCGGCGCGGCCGAATCTCTCCTCGTCTTCGCCGGCGCCGCCACGCAGCCGCCCACCACGGAGGCCGCCCGTGCCTTCGAGAAGAAGACCGGTGTCAAGGTGGATATCGCCTTCGGCGGCTCGGGCTATGTGCTCTCACAGATGAAGCTCGCCAGACGCGGTGACCTCTTCTTCCCTGGCTCGTCCGACTACATGGAAGTCGCCAAGCGCCAGGGCTTGGTCCTGCCGCAGACGGAGAGAATCCTCGTCTATGTGGTGCCGGCCATCAACGTGCAGAAGGGCAACCCACACGGCATCAAGGGGCTGAAGGACCTGTTGCAACCGGGCCTCAGGGTGGCCATCGCCAATCCCGAAGGGGTGTGCGTGGGCGCCTACGCGGTCGAGATCTTCGAGAAGGCGCTCACCCCGGCCGAACGCGAGCAGCTCAAGGCCAACATCAAAAACTACACCGGCTCCTGCGAGCAGACCGCCACCGCCATCTCGCTCAAGCTCGCCGACGCGGTGATCGGCTGGCGTGTCTTCCAATACTGGGACCCGCAGCGCATCGAGACCATCGCCCTGCCGGCCGAGCAGATCCCGCGCATCGGCTACATCCCCATCGCCATCGCCAAGTACAGCAAGAACCCAAAGCTCGCCCAGCAGTTCATCGATTTCCTCACCGGTCCGGAAGGTCAGGCCATCTTCGCCAAATACAGCTATTTCGCCGATCCCGAGTCGGCCTTCCGGTGGATTGGCGCGGTCAAACCAGTGGGCGGCGAGTACGTGGTCCCCAAGGAGTGGCTCAACCTGCGCGCCACCGTTGATCCGAAACAGGCGGCGAAACCGTGAAAGGGCTACGCGCCAGCATTGCCGCGGCGCTTTTGGTTCTGGCCCTGTATGCCGGGCTGATCGTCTCGCTCGCCTGGTTCCTGGACGGGGCCATCCTGCGCGAGACGCTTCTATCCGAACGCACCCTGTTTTCCGTGCGCCTGTCGCTCTTGGCGGCCACGCTGGCGACCGTACTGGCGCTCCTGCTCGCCATCCCCGCCGCCTATGCCCTGTCGCGCCACCGCTTCCCCGGACGCGAAGCGACGGAGACGGTGCTGGAATTCCCCATCATCGTCTCGCCGGCGGCCTTGGGCGCCATCCTCCTGATCTTTTTCAACAACCCGCTGGGCGAGTGGATCCAAGAAAACGTCCTCTATTTCGTGTTCGGTTTCGCCGGCATCGTGCTGGCCCAGTTCGTCACTGTGCTCGGCCTGGCGGTGCGCATGCTCAAGGCCGCCTTCGACGAGGTGCCGGTGGAGCTGGAGACGGTGGCCCGCACCCTGGGTGCGAGCCCTTGGCACGGCTTTTTCACGATCACCCTGCCACTGGCAAAAAACGGGCTCATCGCCGCCTTCATCCTCACCTGGGCCAAGGCCTTGGGCGAATTCGGGGCGACGCTGATGGTGGCCGGCTCCATGGCCATGCGCACCGAGACCCTCCCCATCGCCATCTATCTGCGGCTGTCGAATGCCGACCTCGAGGGCACGGTAGCGCTAATCCTCATCCTGGTGACGATCGGGCTCACGGCGCTGTACGTCGCCCGGCGTCTGCTCGGCAAGGCCGCGTATGCTTGAGATCGAGGACCTCACCGCCCAGGCGGGCGGCTTCCGCCTCGGAGGCGTATCGCTCGCCGTGGCCGAAGGCGAGTGCCATGCCGTGCTGGGTCCCTCGGGCTCGGGCAAGAGCACGCTGCTCAATGCCGTGCTCGGCACCCTGCCGGTCGTCTCGGGTCGGGTGCTTCTCTTTGGCGAGGACATCACCCGGCTGCCCATCGAGCGCCGCCATCTCGGCTACGTGCCCCAGCATTTGGGCCTGTTCCCGCACCTCACGGTGCTGGACAACCTCACCTACAGCGCGCGCGCCCGACGTGTGCCCGAGGCCGAGTATCGACCGCTGCTCGATCGCCTCACCGAGATCACCGGTATCGGCGCGCTGCTGGATCGACGCATCGCCACGCTCTCCGGCGGTGAGCGCCAGCGCGTGGCCCTGGTGCGGGCGCTCGCTGCCAACCCGCGTCTGGTGCTGCTGGACGAGCCCTTCACCGCGCTCAACGAAAGTCTGCGCCGCGAATTGTGGTGGCTGGTCAAGGACCTGCAGCGCGAACGGGGGCTGACCGTACTGATGGTCACCCACGACCTGACCGAGGCGCACTTCCTGGCCGAGCGCATCACCGTGCTGATCGACGGGCGGCAGGCGCAAAGCGGCGACAAACACGCGGTCTATCGCCGCCCGGCCAACACGGCGGTGGCGCGTTTCCTCGGGCTGAAGAATCTCTTCCCCGCGCGGGTGCTCGAGGCGGGCGGTGTCGATTGTCCGCTGCTCGGCGGCCGCATCGGCGTGACGGGATCAACGCTGCCGGCTGGTGAGGCCTGGCTCGCCATCCGCGCCGAGCACGTGGCCCTGCGCACGCCGGCGGACCCGCCGCGGGAGGGCGAGACCCGCCTCAACGGGCGCTTCGAGGCCGTGCTCGATCTAGGTGAGAGTGCCCTGCTGCGCTTTCGCGCCGCCACCGGCGCCGTGCTGGAAGTGCGCTGCGGCAGCCGGGTGTTGCGCAAGTACCGCTTACAGCCGGGCGACGCCGGGGTGGTGGGACTGCCCGCGAACGACCTGTTCGTCATCCCCGCCACCACCCCGGCCGCATGAGGCGACCGGGGCCCCGCCGGGCTTACTGCATGTAGGCGTGGGCCTCCGCGCCAGGATGCGGCAGGCCGGCGATGCGCCACAGACTGCGGCAACTGCCGAACAACTTGTGTGCCTTGTGCCGGTCCAAGCCGTTGGCGCGGCAGATGAGCCGCATCACCGGCAGCGACCCGAGCAGGAAATACTTGCCGCGCACATAATCGATCACCTCCCAGTGTTTGGGGGTGAGCCGGACGATGCCCTCCAGGCGGGCGATGGCCTCGGCGATATCGCGGTTCCACAGATGCGGTTCGGCATAATAGCCGTCGGCGTCGAAGACCAGACGCAGGTCGGCCTCGAGGTCCGGGGTGGCAAGGGCGACGTTCATGACGGTCCTCCTTCGTAACATCACAGATTCAGGTTAACGCCCAGTACCGCCGAGGTGAAATCACGCTTGCGCATGACGAGCTAAGCTTCGGTTATGACCCTGCGAGGAGGGGAGGTCATGCAACTACACCAACTGCGCTATCTGCTGGCCCTGACGGCCAGCCAGTTCAACGTCACCGAGGCGGCCGGGCGGGTGTACAAGTCGCAGCCCGGGGTGAGCCGGCAACTGCGCCTGCTGGAGGAAGAGCTGGGGGTGCCCCTGTTCGAGCGCGACGGCCGCCAGATCACCGGCCTGACCGCCGCCGGCCAGGCGGTGCGCGACCTGGCCGAGAGCGCCCTGGCCAACGTCGAGGCCATCCGCCGTGTGGCCCAGGAATTCAGCGCCCCCGGCGCCGGCGAGTTGTCCATCGCCACCACCCACACCCAGGCCCGCTACGTGTTGCCGCCGGTGATCCGCGCCTTCCGCCGCCAATACCCCGACCTGAGCCTACACCTACACCAAGGCAGCCCCACGCAGATCGCTGAACTGGCCGCCAGCGGCGCGGTGGACTTCGCCATCGCCACGGAGAGCCTGCACCTGTTCGAGGAGCTGGTCATGCTGCCCTGCTACCGCTGGAACCGCGCCGTCGTCGTGCCGCGCGGCCACCCCCTGGAGTCGGTTTCGCCGCTCACTCTGGAGGCGGTGGCGGCCTGGCCCATCCTCACCTATGTGTTCGGCTTTACCGACCGCTCGCACATCAACGCGGCCTTCCAGGCGCGCGGTCTCACACCGCGGGTGGCCCTCACCGCCACCGACGCCGACGTGATCAAGACCTACATCCGCCTGGGGCTGGGCGTGGGCATCCTGGCGAGCATGGCCTACGACGAGAGTATCGACGACGACCTCGCCTTCCTCGACGCCGCCCACCTGTTCGAGCCCAGCGTGACCAAGATCGGTTTCCGCAAGGGGCTGTATCTGCGCCCCTGCCATTACGACTTCATCCACGCCTTCGCCGGCCACCTCGACCGGGCCACCGTGGACCGCGCCATCGCCGCGCCCACGCCCGAGGCCCGCGCCGAGCTGTTCGCGGGGATGACCATCCGCGATTACTGAGCGGCCCGGGGCCCATGCGCTAGCGCGGCGCTCGGGCACAATCCCATGGTGATCGTCGAAAAACGCTCTGACTGGCTGCCGAGGAAGCGGATCAAGCCGCGCCAGCGTGTGGCCGAGCGTGGCGAGGTGTACACGCCGCCGTCGGGCTCGCTACCGCCCAACGGGTTCAGGGCCCAGACAGCTCGCGTTTTCTGCCTTGCTATGCAACTGGATGTGGAGCCTAGGTGTCTATGCAGATGCGGCACTCTACTCTTGGACGATTCAGGTCAAATATCAGCCCTGATGCTGAGCGTGCCCACGACTGCTTCGTGATGAGTGGCCGTTGGCACTGACGACCGCGAGGCCACACTGCCTTGACCGGGAGGAGGATATTGTGTGCCTGAACGTTTCGCTATCTGAGAAGACCTTATATTCGCGAGGAGACCCGTATGTCATGTATGTCATTCATGAAGCGCATCTGCATGCCCCTCACCGTCTGCGCCACCCTTGCGAGTACAGCCGCGCAGGCCGCCGAGTTGGTGCCCATTGATGTGCCGCCGCTCGAAGGGGCCGAGCACGAGCAGCGCTTCGGCACGGACGCCAACCGGCCTTATACCCCACCGGCAGACGTGGTGAACCACCCGCGTGCGCCGGTGTTCGCCGTGGACGCCGGCGCGCCGGACACACAGCCCCTGCCCGTGCACCGCATCGCTCCAGACACCTATTTCCTGTTCGGCAACATCGCCGAGGTGGACGCGGTAAACCGAGGCTTCAACGGCAATGCCGGCTTTATCGTCACCGATGAGGGGGTCATCGTCATCGACGCCCTGGGCACGCCCTATCTCGGCCGGCGACTCATCGCCACCGTGCGCTCGCTGACCGACAAGCCGATCCGTTACCTGGTCATCACCCATGCCCACCCCGACCACTACTACGGTGCGGCAGCCTTCGCCGAGCTGCCTGGGGTGAAGATCATCAGCCATGCCGGCACCGAGTCCTATGTCTATTCCAGCACCATCGAGCACTCCGTGGCCTACCGCAAGGTCTTCCTGCCACGCGAGATGGACGACTTCAAGGCCGTGGTGCCGGACATCCTGCTCGGTGGCGGCCACCCGGCGCGGCTCACCCTGAAGCTGGGCGGCAAGACCTTCGACATCTACGACGTGGGCCGCCACCACTCACGCGGCGACCTGGTACTGCACCAGGTCGAAGACAAGGTGCTGTGGGTGTCGGATCTGGCCTTCAACGGCCGAATCACTTACATCGGCGATGGCAACCTCCGCGAGATCGCCCCCATGCAGGAGTGGGTGAAGAAGCACTTTCCCGATCTCGCCCTCATGGTACCCGGCCACGGCGCGCCTCAGACCGCGCCCTTCGGCATGTTGGACTTCACTGGCAACTATGTGCGCGCCCTACGCGCGCGCATGGAACAGCTATACGCCCGCGGGCTGGGGCTGCCCGAGGCCGTGGCCCAGGCGGGGCTGGCCGAGTACAGCCGCGAGCCCCTGTACGAACTGAACCATTGGATCAACGCCAACCACGTCTACCGGCTGGTGGAGGAAGAGGCGTTCTGAGGCGGACTAAGCGCTAGCTCCGACCGGGGTTGACGCGCCGCCTATTCCCGCCAGGTGCTGAAGACATAGCCGGTCTTGGCGGCCTGCTCGGCGTGGCAGCCAAAACAGGCGCTCTTGGCCTGATCACCCACCGCCCGCTGCTGCGGATCGCCCTTGACGAAGCCTT
>CALAMX010000175.1 GCA_937925755.1 uncultured Burkholderiales bacterium | reverse complement strand
GTGGCCGACCACTGCACGGCGATACGGGAGGTGTTGGCGCGCGGTCGGGTGGGCGAGACCTATAATATCGGCGGCTGGAACGAGAAGACCAACCTGGAGATCGTGCATACCATCTGTGCCCTGCTCGACGAGCTCAGGCCCCACCCACAGGGCCCGCACGCGCGGCTGATCACCTTCGTGAAAGATCGCCCTGGCCATGACCGCCGCTATGCCATCGACGCGCGCAAGATCGAGCGTGAGCTGGGGTGGCGGCCGTCCGAGACCTTCGCCACCGGCATTCGCAAGACCGTTACCTGGTACCTCGAGCACTTGGACTGGGTAGAGCGGGTGACCTCGGGGGCGTATCGGCAGTGGGTGAAACTCCACTATGGCCGGGTGTGAAGCCGCTAGGGAAGCTCTGCAAAACCCGGCGAGTGGGATCGAGCGCCATGCAACGAAGCCGAGCGCTCGCACAGTCAGCTATGCAGAGCTTCCCGAGGCGCGCTTGCTTCGAATTTAAAGCATTGGTTGGGTGATATTGATGTATTCAATGTCGTAATGGCTATTTTTATCACCAAGGTATGGAGGCAAAGTCATGGAGCATATCTCTAACCCTGCATCTTTGGTCGCCTGGCTCGGGTTCTTCCTGGCCTTGGTCTTTGGTTATGTCGCAAATAAGACGAGTTTCTGTACCATGGGGGCCGTCTCAGACGTCGTCAACATGGGTGAATGGGGGCGTATGCGGGCTTGGCTGCTTGCCATCGCTACGGCGATCTTGGGTACCAACATCTTGGCCTATCTCGGTTATTTCGACATCACACAAACCTTCTATACGCGTGGTACCGTGTACTGGTTCAGCGCCCTCGTGGGTGGATTACTGTTCGGGGTGGGGATGACCCTGGCAGGTGGATGCGGGCAACGCACACTCGTGCGTCTTGGCGGTGGTAATTTGAAATCCGTGGTGGTCTTCATCTTTCTGGGATACTCGGCGTTGGTCACCATGAACGGCATACTCCGCATCCCCATGGACAATATTTTGCGGGCTGAGGTGTTTACCGTACGTCTGGACGGCACACAGACCTTACCGGCAATCGCTGGCATGGAAGATCAAGTGTCACAGTTGTCCTGGGCCGTTATCCTTTCCCTGATGATTCTGGCTTTCGTGTTCTCCAGTAGGGAATTCTGGCAAAACCGCGACAACTTATTGGCCGGTATCGTGATTGGTCTGATCGTGACTGCTGGCTGGTATGTCACCGGTCATCTTGGCTATGCAGAGAATGAGTTCATGGAAATCACTTACGTCGGGACGGATTCGAAACTGGCGGAGTCCTTGACCTTCGTCGGACCAATCGCCTTCACCATGGACCTTTTTGCCTATTGGCGCGACAAACACGTGACCTTCGGTGTGGCGAGCGTATTAGGGGTTATTGTCGGTTCGTTCCTCTACTCGGTGTTGCACAAAACGTTCCGCTGGGAGTATTTCAACTCGCCCCAGGACATGCTTCGCCACATCATTGGAGCCCTGCTCATGGGCTTCGGCGGCATTAGCGCTATGGGATGTACGATCGGTCAGGCCATCACCGGTGTCTCAACGCTCGCGTTGAGTTCTTTCATCGTTTTTCTGGGTATCGTTGCCGGTGCAGCGGTTACGATGAAGATTCAGTACTACTTGATGTTGCGTTCCTCTTGAGGCAGAATAGTCGATCGAGGCTGAGTAACCACCCCCTGTTTGCCTCAGCGTCGCAATGCAATCAGGGATCAGCGACCATAAACCCAAAAAAACGGGTCGTTCGAATAACTCGAAACCTTTGGTGTATCTGTTCTAAAATGGTGGGTGTGGGGGAATCAGCCTTGACAGCTTCGCTGAGTGCCGGGGTTGTTGGGCGCTCATCTCCCATTTTGCCTCGCTGAAAGGATGGGAAAAGACGATGGGTGCAGAGCCGTTCATGCGAGAAAAACGCCCCTGCCGGAAAGGTATTATTCTCGCCGGCGGATCCGGCACTCGGCTCTATCCTGCCACCCTGGCGGTGTCCAAGCAGCTTTTGCCGGTATATGACAAACCGATGATCTACTACCCGCTTTCCACCCTGATGCTGGCGGGCATCCGTGACATCCTGGTCATCTCCACGCCGCAGGACACCCCGCGCTTCGAGCAGCTCCTGGGCGACGGCAGCCAGTGGGGGCTATCCTTTTACTACGCCATCCAGCCGGCGCCCGAGGGACTCGCGCAGGCCTTCATCATCGGTGCCAACTTCATCGGCACGGACCCCTGCGCCTTGATCTTGGGAGACAACGTCTTCTACGGCCATGATCTCGGACGTGATCTTCAGGCCGCCGCCGCGCGCGAGCGGGGTGCCACCGTCTTTGCCTATCCGGTACACGACCCCGAGCGCTACGGCGTGGTCGAGTTCGATGCGGCGGGCCGCGCGATCAGCATCGAAGAAAAGCCGGCCCGGCCGCGTTCACGCTATGCCGTGACCGGGCTCTACTTCTACGACAACCGAGTGGTGGACATCGCCCGTTCGCTCAAACCCTCCCCCCGCGGCGAGCTGGAGATCACCGACGTCAATCGCCAATACCTCGACTGGGGAGAGCTCAACGTCACACTCATGGGGCGCGGACATGCTTGGCTCGACACCGGAACGCATGCCTCCTTGCTCGAGGCCTCGCTGTTCATCGAGACGATCGAAAAGCGCCAGGGGCTGAAGATCGCCTGCCCGGAAGAGATCGCCTACCGCCAGGGCTATATCAGCGCCGAACAGGTCGAGCGCCTGGCTGAGCCGCTCAAGAAAAACGCCTATGGACAATATCTACTCGCCATGCTCGAAGAGCGGGTGTTCTGAAGCGACAACCACCCGGCAACGGCGCGAACCCAGGACCCTGCCGAAACGCCAAGCAATCCTCCTATGAACGTCGTGCCGACCACTCTACCCGGAGTGCTGATCCTGGAACCCAAGGTCTTCAGGGACGCACGGGGTTTCTTCATGGAAAGCTACAACCGCCGCCGTTTCGCCGAGTTGGGCCTGCCCACCGACTTCGTGCAGGACAACCACTCGCGCTCGGTACGCGGTGTGCTGCGCGGTTTGCACTACCAAATCCAGCAGCCCCAGGGCAAGCTGGTGCGGGTCACACGCGGCGCGGTGTACGACGTGGCGGTGGACTTGCGGCGCTCATCCCCAAGTTTCGGCCGCTGGGAGGGGGTGGAACTGAGCGAGGACAACCACCGCATGCTGTGGATCCCGCCGGGATTTGCGCACGGTTTTCTGGTGCTGTCCGAGATGGCCGACTTCCTCTACAAGACGACCGACGACTACGCGCCCGAACATGAGCGCTGTATTCGCTGGGACGACCCGGACATCGGCATTGCCTGGCCGCTTGTGGGTGAACCGATTTTGTCGGCCAAGGACCGGCAAGGGCGTCTGTTGTGCGAGGCGGAGGTCTATCCGTGAACATCCTGCTCACCGGGGTCGAGGGTCAAGTCGGCTGGGAACTCAGGCGCACCCTGGCCACCTTGGGCCAGGTCACGGCGGTGGACCGTGAGGCGCTCGATCTGGCCGACCCCGTCGCCATCCGTGCCAAGGTCCGCGCGCTCTCACCGCAAGTGATCGTCAACCCTGCGGCCTATACCGCGGTGGACCGCGCTGAGAACGAGGCCGAGCAGGCACGGGCGATCAACGCCGTGGCGCCGGGCATACTGGCGGAAGAGGCCAAGCACTGCGGCGCCATCCTGGTGCACTACTCGACCGACTATGTCTTCGATGGCGCCAAGCCCGGGACCTACCTCGAGGACGACACGCCCCATCCCCTCAACGTCTACGGCACCACCAAGTGGGAGGGCGAACAGGCCATCCGCGCGAGCGGCGTTCGCCACCTGATCCTGCGCACGAGCTGGGTGTATGGTACGCGCGGCCACAACTTTCTACTGACCATGCAGCGGCTGATGCGCGAGCGAGAGGAACTCAGAATCGTCGATGACCAGATCGGCGCCCCCACCTGGTCGCGGCTGATCGCCGAGGCCACGGCCCTGATCCTGACGCAGTGTCTGTCGCCCGCGCGCGGTGCGGACCGGCCCGAACCCTGGGGGACCTATCACCTGACCTGCGCGGGCGAGACTTCCTGGTATGGTTTTGCCCAGGCGATCGCCGAGCTGGAAGGGCTGGGTACACGGCTCATTCCCATCCCCTCCAGTGAGTATCCCACCCCGGCGCAACGTCCCGCCAACTCGCGGATGGACAACGGTAAACTCGAACGCACCTTCGGCCTCCGCCTGCCGCACTGGCGCGAGGCACTGGAGCTGTGCATGCAGGTGGACTAGGCCCTCACGAAACGACAGCGGACGACTCATGACCCTCTACCCCGTCATCCTCTCCGGTGGCTCCGGCACCCGGCTCTGGCCTCTGTCACGTGCAGCCCTCCCCAAGCAGTTGCTGCCGCTCGCCTCCGAGCTCACCCTGCTGCAGGAGACGGTGCTGCGCCTGCGCGGACTCGCCGATCTGGCTGCGCCGCTGATCGTCTGCAATGAGGAACATCGCTTTCTCGTCGCCGAGCAGATGCGCGAGATCGGGGTCACTCCCCTGGCCATCTATCTCGAGCCGGTAGGACGCAACACCGCACCGGCCGCCACGGTGGCCGCGCTGATGCTTACCCGACGCGATCCCGACGCCGTCATGTTGCTCTTGCCGGCCGATCATCTGATCCAAGACGTGCCAGCCTTCCACGCTGCCATCGGCGAGGGGCTCAGGGCCGCTGCAAGTGGCTATCTGGTCACCTTTGGCATCGTGCCCGATTCGCCGCAGACCGGTTATGGCTACATCCAGCGCGGCGAGCCACTGCCTGGCACGAGCGCGCGGCATGTGGCCCGCTTCGTCGAGAAGCCGGACCTGGCCACCGCCGAGTCCTTCCTCGCCAGCGGCGACTATTACTGGAACAGCGGCATGTTCCTGTTCCCCGCCCAGCGCTTTTTGGACGAGGTCCGGCGGTTACGCCCCGAACTTCGAGACGCTTGTGCCCAGGCCCTGGACTTGGGCCGGGAGGACCTCGACTTCCACCGCCTCGATCGCGCCGCCTTCGAGTCCTGCCCAGCCGACTCCATCGACTATGCGGTCATGGAGCACACGGACAGCGCCGTCGTCGTCCCCGCCGAGATGGGGTGGAGCGACATCGGCGCCTGGTCCGCGCTATGGCGGGTGGCCGACAAGGACGTCAATGGCAATGTCAGCCGCGGCGACGTCTATCTGGAGGCCGCCCGCAACTGCTATGTGCGCGCCGAGTCGCGCATGGTGGCGGCGCTTGGGGTGGAAGACCTGATCGTGGTCGAGACCGCCGATGCCGTCCTGGTTGCCCATCGCGACCGCGCCCAGGCGGTCAAAAATGTGGTCGAGCACCTGAAGGCCAACAACCGCAGCGAACATGCCTTCCACACCCGCGTCTACCGCCCCTGGGGCTGGTACGAAGGGATCGACGCTGGCGAGCGCTTCAAGGTCAAGCGCATCATGGTCAAGCCGGGCGAGAAGCTGTCGCTGCAGATGCACCACCACCGCGCCGAGCATTGGATCGTAGTCACTGGCACCGCCCGTGTGACCCGCGATGGCAAGGAGGAGCTGCTAACCGAGAACCAATCCACCTACATCCCGCTGGGAACCACCCATCGCCTGGAAAACCCGGGCAAGATCCCTCTGCACATGATCGAGGTGCAGTCCGGGCCCTATCTCGGCGAGGACGACATCGTGCGCTTCGAGGACGCCTACCGCCGCACGTGAGCGATCCGGGACGCGACACGCTGGCCTACCACCAAGCCAGCAAACACCATCTGGAGCGCTATGCGCCGGGACCTGGCTTTCTCGACTGGGCCAACCAGCCCGATCCTTTCCGCGTCTACGAGGGCTGCCCCAGGGTCCTGATGCCGCTGGCTGGCGACCGGCTGGATGCGCGCTACAGTGAGGTGCGTGCGGGACGCCTGCCGCCACCGCGGCCCTTGGACCGCCAGCACATCGGCGCCTTGTTCGAACTCGCTCTCGGTCTTGCCGCCTGCAAGGCCTATGAGGGCAGCCGCTGGGCTCTGCGCTGCAACCCCTCCAGCGGCAACCTGCACCCGACCGAGGGCTATCTCATCACCCCCACGCTGCCCGGGCTGCCGGCTGGGGTCTATCACTACCTGAGCCGCGATCATCTGCTGGAGCAGCGCGCCGAGCTGCCGCAGGACGCCGTGTTCTCGCCCGTCCTGGGGCTCACCTCCATCGTTTGGCGCGAGGCCTGGAAATATGGATTGCGTGCCTTCCGGTACTGCCAGCTCGACACCGGCCACGCCATTGGCGCGTTCAGCTTCGCCGCCGCCGTCCTGGGCTGGCACACCCGTGTGTTGCCATGGCCCGGCGAGACTGTGCTCGCCACATGGCTCGGGGTGGACCGACCTGCCGACCGTGGCGATGCCGAGCCGGAGTTGCCGGAATGCCTGCTCATGCTCGAAGCGGGCGAGACGCTTGACTTACACACGGCTGCCGACTTGGCGGAGACCCTGACCTTGGCCCGCTGGGCCGGGCAGGCCAATCGCTTGAGTGCCGAGCACCGCCTATGGCCGGGGCTCGAGGAAGTGGCTCAGGCCACCGCCCTGCCCGCGTATCTTGCAGAGGCGGCGTCAGGGCCAGCGCCGTCACAACCACTGCGGCCGCCCATGCGCGACCATCCACTGGCGACACTCATCCGCCAACGGCGCAGCGCCCAGGCCTTCGATAAGGTGACCACCCTGCCGGCCGAGGTCTTCTTCGACATCGCCGCCCGCCTGCTGCCCGCTGACCATGTGCCGCCCTGGACGGCCTGGGCCTGGGCCCCGCGGGTGCATATAGTCTTTTTCGTGCACCGCGTCGCGGGGATGGAACCCGGCCTCTACCTGCTGCTGCGCGATGCGCAAGCCTTGCCGGAATTCAAGGCTGCCCTGCGCCCCGACTGGCTGTGGGTCAAGACGGGGCCAGCGCCGCTGCCACTCTACTGCCTGCTAGCACATGATCTGCGCGACGTTGCCGCGACGCTATCCTGCCACCAGGCGATCGCCGCCGATTCCTGTTTCGCCGTGGCCATGCTGGCGGATTTCGAGGGCATCGACGCGGCTGCCTGGCGGTATCGGCTACGTCATTGGGAGGCCGGCCTCATCGGTCAGGTGCTCTACCTGGAGGCTGAGGCCGCAGGTCTGCGCGGCACCGGTATCGGCTGCTTCTTCGACGACGCCGTGCACCGCCTGCTGGGTCTGGCGAGCGATGGCCGCTGGCAGGTGGTCTATCATTTCACCGTGGGCGGTGCCCTGGAGGACACTCGCCTCACCACCCTGCCGCCCTATCCCGAGGCATTCCGAGAGCGGGTCTAACCATGTCCAAGCGCATCTCCGGGCCGCCCCGCCGACCCCGCAACCCGATCGCCCGCGCCGTGCGCACGCCGCAGTACCGTCAGCGGGTACAACCGGAGCGCAGGCGCAAACCCGCGCTCCCCGGCCGTCAGGACCTAGACGTGGCGCTTGAGGACGGGCAGCAATTGCCCGAAGAAGACGAGGGGAAAACGGCGGAAAAAAGTCGGGAAGTGGGGCCTCAGGCGTATAATCCATCCCGATGCCTGCATGCTCGCCCACGGACAACAAAAAAGCCAGCCTGCGCAAGGACCCAGGCCGGCTTTTCATCCTGGTGCCCAGGAGAGGACTCGAACCTCCACGGAGTTGCCCCCGCTAGGACCTGAACCTAGTGCGTCTACCAATTCCGCCACCTGGGCAAGAGCCGAAAATTATATCGATCCCACCCTGGACGTGTCAACGAGAAAGACCACACCTTGAGCAAGAGAAAAACGTCACGCCGTGGCCAAAAGGCCTTACGCTGGCAGGACCCCTATCTGGAACGCGAACGCCAAAAATACGGGCAGCCCCTGCCCAGCCGTGAGTTCATCTTGATGCTGTTGCAGGAGGCGGGCGAACCGGTCGCCCCGGAAGAACTCGCCCAGCGGTTGGGCCTGGAGGCGGAGGAGTGGGAGCCCTTTCTCAACCGTCTGCGTGCCATGCAGCGCGACGGCCAGATCCTGTTCAACCGCCGCGGGGCGTTGTGTCTGCCGGACAAGATCGAGCTCAAGGCCGGCCGCGTGGAAGGGCATCCGGACGGCTATGGCTTCTTTATCCCCGACGACGGCTCGGGCGACATGTTCCTGTCGGAGAAGGAGATGCACGCCGTGCTGCATGGCGACCGGGTGCTTGCGCGCGAGCATGGCGTGGACCGGCGCGGGCGTCGGGAGGCCAAGATCGTCGAGGTGCTGGAGCGCGCCAATCACCATTTGGTCGGGCGCTTCTACACCGAGAAGGGTGTGCAATGGGTGGTTGCGGAAAACAAGCGCATCAACCAGGACATCCTCATCCCGCCCGGGGCCGAGATGAAGGCCAAGCTGGGTCAGGTCGTGATGGTGGAGATCGTCGACCAGCCCACCAAGCACACCCCGGCGACCGGACGCATCATCGAGGTTCTCGGCAATTACACCGACCCCGGCATGGAGATCGAGATCGCGCTCAGAAAGCACGATCTGCCGCATGTATTCTCCGACAAGGCGCAGGCCCAGGCGGCGAAATATCCCAAAAGGGTCACCAAGAAAGACCTGGAAGGCCGAGAGGACTTGCGTCAGCTTCCCTTGGTCACCATCGACGGCGAGGATGCGCGCGACTTCGACGACGCCGTGTTCTGCCAGCGCCAGGGCCGGGGCTTCAAGCTGTGGGTGGCGA
>CALAMX010000174.1 GCA_937925755.1 uncultured Burkholderiales bacterium | reverse complement strand
TTGGTCGAAGCGGGGCCGGCCGAGCAGCTCAACCTCACCGCCAACACCCAGCCGGCCATGCTGGCCGCCGGCGTGGCGGTCTACCGCCTGTGGCGCGAGCTCGGGGGGGCAGAGCCACGGGTGATGGCCGGGCACAGCCTGGGTGAGTACACGGCCCTGACCTGTGCCGGCGCCATCGAATTCGCTGACGCCCTGCGCCTGGTGCGTGCCCGCGCCGAGGCGATGCAAGCTGCGGTGCCGGAGGGGCAGGGGGCTATGGCGGCCATCCTCGGTCTGGCAGATGCCGTCGTCGCAGACCTCTGCCGCGAGGCGGCGCAAGGTCAGGTGGTGGCCGCGGTCAATTTCAACTGCCCGGGCCAGGTGGTGATCGCCGGCGAGCGTCCCGCGGTAGAGCGCGCCATGGACATGGCTCGGGCACGCGGCGCCAAGCGGGCGCTGCTGCTGCCCGTGTCGGTCCCCTCGCATTGTGCCCTCATGCAGCCGGCTGCCGAGGCCCTGCAACCGGCGCTCGCTGCGGTGAATATCCAACCACCGCGTATCCCGGTGCTGCACAACGTGGACGTCGCCGCCCATGAGACGCCAGAAGCGATCCGGACGGCCCTCATTGAGCAGCTTTACCGCCCGGTGCGCTGGGTGGAAACGGTACTCGCGATGCGGGACATGGGGGTGATGCTCGTGGCCGAGTGCGGCCCCGGCAAGGTTCTGGCGGGGCTCAACAAACGCATCCTTGGCGACATCCCCACGCCGGCCCTCGCCGATGCGGCAAGCTTGGCCGAGACCCTGGCGCGCGTAAACAACTGAGGAGGTCATATGGAAGGCAGAGTCGCTTTGGTCACCGGGGCGAGCCGGGGCATCGGTCAGGCCATCCTGCACACCCTTGCCCGGCAGGGGGCCACTGTCATCGGCACAGCCACCCGTGAGCAGGGTGCGGTAGAGATTGGCGCGGCGCTGGCCGCCGCCGGCCTCAAAGGCGAGGGGCTGGCGCTCGACGTGACCGACCCCCACCAGGTCGAACGAACGATCGAACACATCCTCAAGCGGCACGGTCGCATCGACATCCTGGTCAACAACGCTGGCATCACTCGCGACAGCCTGCTCATGCGCATGAAGGACGAGGACTGGGCGGCCATCCTCGAGACCAATCTCACCTCGGTCTTCCGCCTGAGCCGGGCGGTGCTCAAGCCCATGATGAAGGCCCGCTACGGCCGCATCATCAGCATCGCCTCGGTCGTGGGGATGTCCGGCAACGCCGGGCAGACCAACTATGCCGCCGCCAAGGCGGGCATGATCGGGTTTTCCAAGTCGCTGGCACAAGAAGTGGGTAGCCGCGGGATCACCGTCAACTGTGTCGCCCCGGGATTCATCGACACCGACATGACGCGGGCGCTGCCCGAGGCGCAGCGACAGAAACTCCTGGAACGCATCCCCCTGGGCCGCCTCGGCAGCCCGGAGGACATTGCCCATGCCGTCGCCTTCCTGGCCTCGGATGCCGCTGGCTACATCACTGGCGCCACCCTGCACGTCAACGGTGGCATGTATATGAACTAGAGGGTTTTTGCTAGAATCCCGCCAGCTTTTCGTGATCTCTGCCGGCAGTGCTGGCTATCGTCCGGATCCCCCGGGCGACCTTCCAATCCACCCTTTAGGGAGCAGAAGCAGATGAGCGATATCGAACAGCGTGTCAAAAAGATCGTGGCCGAACAACTGGGCGTCAACGAGGCAGACATCAAAATGGAGTCGTCCTTCGTCGATGACCTCGGCGCAGATTCCCTCGATACGGTGGAGCTGGTGATGGCCTTGGAAGAGGAATTCGAGTGCGAGATCCCGGACGAGGAGGCCGAAAAGATCACCACCGTCCAGCAGGCGGTCGATTACATCAAAGCCCACCAGGCCGGTTGAGGCAAAAACTGCCGCCTGGAGGATCGAGTTGTCCAAACGCAGAGTCGTCGTCACCGGTCTGGGGATCATTTCTCCGATCGGCAACACGGTCGAAGCCGCTTGGAACAGCCTGATGGCCGGCCGTAGCGGGATCACCCGTATCAGCCGCTTCGACGCATCCGGTTTCGCCTCGCAGATCGCCGGCGAGGTCAAGGATTTCGACGTGACCGCCTATCTGAGCGCCAAGGATGCCCGCCGCATGGACGTCTTCATCCACTACGGCCTGGCGGCGGCCATCGATGCCATCCGCGATGCGGGCATCGAGGTCAACGATGCCAATCGCGAGCGCATCGGGGTGAACATAGGCTCCGGCATCGGCGGACTGCCGATGATCGAGACCACACACCGGCTATACTGCGACGACGGGCCGCGGAAGATCTCGCCTTTCTTCATCCCAGGCTCGATCATCAACATGATCTCGGGGCACCTGTCCATCCTCTACGGCCTGCAGGGGCCCAACCTGGCCATGGTTACGGCCTGCACCACGAGCACCCACGCCATCGGCGAGTCGGCGCGGCTCATCGAGCGGGGTGATGCCGATGTGATGATCGCCGGCGGAGCCGAGTCCACTGTCTGTCCTCTGGCGATCGGTGGCTTCTCCGCAGCCCGGGCGTTATCGACCCGCAATGACGACCCGGCCGGCGCCAGTCGTCCCTGGGACAAGGGGCGTGACGGGTTCGTCCTGGGGGAGGGGGCCGGCGTGCTGGTCTTGGAGGAATATGAGCATGCCAAGAAGCGTGGTGCGAGGATCTATTGCGAGCTGATCGGCTACGGTCGGGGCGCCGATGCCTACCACATGACCGCACCCACCGAAGATGGCTCCGGGGCTGCCCGCTGCATGAATGCCGCGCTGCGCGATGCCGGGCTCAACCCGGATCAGGTCGACTACATCAATGCCCATGGGACCTCGACCCCCTTGGGCGACGTGGCAGAGACCAAGGCCATCAAGCTCTCCTTCGGCGCGCACGCCCGCCGCCTCATGGTCAGCTCGACGAAGTCGATGACCGGTCACCTGCTGGGTGCTGCAGGTGGGGTGGAGGCCGTGTTCACGGCCTTGACGCTCGCCCGGAATGCGGTCCCGCCCACCATCAACCTGAGCGATCCCGACCCAGAGTGCGACTTGGATTACGTGCCCAACACGGCGCGCGAAGCGCGCATCCAGGTGGCCTTGTCGAACTCCTTCGGTTTCGGTGGCACCAACGGGACCTTGATCTTCCGGCGGGTCTAATCCCGTACTGTTGCGCCGTAAGCGCAGCGGCCACGCGCCAGGATCATGCGCACGGGGCCTCTAACGCTGGTTGACGGCGTTAGACATGACGCCGTGCCCGCCCATGACCGGGGACTGCTCTACGGCGACGGGGTGTTCCGCACCCTTCGTGTTTACCAGGGGCGACCGCGGTGGTGGTCCGCGCACATGCTTAAGCTGGCAGAGGATGCGGCACGGCTTGCCATACCGGCTCCGCTGCCTACGCTGTGGGCGCGTGAGGTCGCCGCACTCTTGCCCGAGGCGCCCGCCGAGTGTGTGCTGAAGCTCATTCTCACACGTGGCACTGGCCTGCGCGGTTACCGCCCTACCACCCAGCCCGAAGCGAGGCGTATCCTTCAGATCTCGGCCTGGCCCGAACACATCGAGGCCGTGGCCGCCCGAGGTGCCGCCGTTCATTTGTGTGACCTCCGCCTGGCAGAGCAGCCACGTCTGGCCGGTATCAAACATTTGAATCGGCTGGAAAACGTGCTGGCCGCGCGGGAGTGGCGGGATGGTGAGGCCGACGAGGGTATTTTGCTCGATCACCGTGGCCGGGTGGTCTGCGGCGTCAGTAGCAATGTCTTCCTGGTCCGCCAAGGTCGGCTGCTGACACCCCGTCTCACGCGCTGTGGTGTGGCAGGTGTGGCCCGCCATCTGGTCCTGAAGTTGGCCGCCCAACTCAAACTGCCGTCGCAGGAGGCCGATATCGGTCTAGATGAACTGAAGGAAGCCGATGAAGTGTTTCTGACAAATAGCCTGATTCGGCTCTGGCCTGTCCGCCGCTTGGACGATCGTCATTGGGGTGAGGCGCGGTTGGCCGCCGAGCTACGCCGGCTTCTCGACGATGCTGCGTAAGCTTGCACTATGGGTGGGCATTACGGCGATGCTGGCCCTGGGCTGGTCGGCCTGGTACGCCTACACGCCCACCGGACGCGGTCCCTTCCCAGTGGAGGCGCATGTCGAACCGGGCAGTTCGTTCCGCGCCGTGGCCAAGCAGCTCCATGCCCTTGGGGTGGTCGAGCATCCGCTCGCCTTCACCCTGCTCGGCCGACTGACCGGGCAGGCCACCCAGGTGAAGGCGGGCAGCTACCTGTTCGAGGCACCTGTTGCGCCCACCGAGCTCTTGCGCAAGCTCACCCAAGGCGAGTTCCTGCTGGGCAAGATCACCTTTATCGAGGGATGGACCTTCCGTCAGATGCGCGCGGCGATCGATCGCCATCCTCACTTGCGACACGACACGGCAGGATTAGACGACATGGGCCTCCTGGCCGAACTGGGCATCGAGGCGTCGCACCCGGAGGGACTGTTTTTCCCCGACACCTATTACTTCGACATTGGTAGCTCCGACAAGGCGCTTTATTTGCGCGCCTATCATGCCATGCAGCAGGTCTTGCAACAGGCCTGGGAGTCCCGCGCCGAGGGGTTGCCCTACCGCACACCCTATGAGGTGCTGATCATGGCTTCGATCATCGAGAAGGAGACCGGGGTGCCAGAGGAGCGCCCGCGCATCGCCGCCGTATTCGTCAATCGTCTGCGCCTGGGCATGCGTCTGCAGACCGACCCCACGGTGATCTACGGCATGGGAGAGCGTTTCGACGGCAATCTGCGCAAGGTCGATCTGGCGACGGATACCCCCTACAATACCTATACCCGTGTCGGATTGCCGCCCACACCCATCGCCCTGCCCGGCGCAGCCTCCATCCGTGCTGCGGTCAACCCCGAGGCGAGCCGTGTCTTGTACTTCGTGTCCAAGGGCGATGGTCGGCATCACTTCTCCGAGACCCTAGACGAGCATAACCGGGCCGTGGCGCGCTATCAGAGGAACCAACCGTGAACCGTGGAATCTTCATCACCCTCGAAGGCGTGGACGGGGCCGGCAAGAGCACGCACATTGCCTGGCTGGCCGACCTCTTTCGCGCGCGGGGGAGGGTAGTGCGCTGCACCCGCGAGCCCGGCGGCACACCCCTGGGGGAAAAATTGCGCTCCCTGCTGCTCACCGAGGCCATGCATCCAGACACGGAGGCATTGCTCATGTTCGCCGCGCGATGTGAACATATCGCTCGCGTAATCGAACCCGCCCTCGCCGCCGGCGAGGTGATCATCTCGGACCGCTTCACCGA
>CALAMX010000173.1 GCA_937925755.1 uncultured Burkholderiales bacterium | reverse complement strand
CCGCAGGCTTCGACGGGCCGTCTATGTCGCGAGGACGCGCCTGCCTATTTGGCCTTGCTCCGGGTGGGGTTTGCCCGCCGGAGCCGTTACCGGTCCGGCCGTGCGCTCTTACCGCACGATTTCACCCTTGCCTGAGCCAACTTGACGTTGGCCATCGGCGGTATGTTTCTGTTGCACTTTCCGTCGCCTTGGGGCCTTGCGGCCTTGCTGCGCCCAGGCGTTACCTGGCACCCTGCCCTGTGGAGCCCGGACTTTCCTCTGCGCATCGGGCGCAGCGGCTGTCTGGCCGACTCCCAGCCACCAATATAGGGGTCGCGGTGGCCAAGGACAAGCACCGCTGGCATGCGGCCCGTCAGTGTGCCCGGGTTCAGGCCAGGGTGAGGCTAGCGCCGTCGTCTGCGTCGAGCGGGCCGCGCCGGACCAGGTTCTTGAGCATCAGGCGCAGCTCGTTGTAGGAGTCGGCATAGCGTAGCACGGTCTGCGGTTCGGCCAAACCGGCCACACACAGGTCATAAAGGGCCTGATCGAAGGTGCGCATGCCGAGGTCCCGTGACTTGGCCATCGCCTCCTTGATCTCGTGTACCTCGCCCTTGAGGATCAGGTCGGCCATGCGGGGGGTGTTGAGGAGGATCTCCACCGCCGGCACGCGACCGCCGTGCGTGGCCGGGATCAGGCGTTGTGAGACGATGGCCTTGAGGTTGAGCGAGAGGTCCATCAGGATCTGCTGTCGCCTCTCCACCGGGAAGAAATTGATGATGCGGTCCAGGGCCTGGTTGGCGTTGTTGGCGTGTAGGGTAGCCAGGCACAGGTGGCCGGTCTCGGCAAAGGCGATGGCATAGTCCATGGTGTCGCGGTCGCGGATCTCGCCGATCAGGATCACATCCGGGGCCTGGCGCAGGGTGTTCTTCAGCGCGGCGTGCCAGTTGTCGGTATCCACCCCCACCTCGCGCTGCATGACCAGGCACTTTTTGTGCGGGTGTACGAACTCGACCGGGTCCTCGATGGTGATGATGTGGCCACGTGAGTTCTCGTTGCGGTAGTCGAGCATGGCGGCCAGGCTGGTGGACTTGCCCGAGCCGGTGGCCCCGACCATGAGAACGAGGCCGCGCTTCTCCATGACGATCTCCTTGAGCATAGCCGGTAGCCTCAGCTCGTCCAGGGTGGGGATGACGGTGTTGATCACCCGCGCCACTAGTCCGTGCGAGCCGCGCTGGACATAGGCATTGACGCGGAAGCGGCCAATGCCGTCGAGTGAGAGGGCAAAATTGCACTCCTTGGTCTCGCGGAACTCTGCACGCTGCTTGTCGTTCATCACCGCGGCGACGATCTCCTCGGCCTGCTCGCGGCTCACCGGCTTGCCGCCGAAGGGCGTCATCTCGCCGTGCAGCTTGATGGCAGGCGGCGCGCCCACGGTGATGAACAGATCGGAACCGCCTTTCTCCAGCATGACCTTGAGCAGTTCCACCACGTATTTGTAATAGGGATTGTCCTGCTGCATCCTTTCCTTTCGCCTATCGCACAATGGATGCTGTGCATTACGGCAGACGGACGGCAGGACTTGAAGGCGGCGGGACTCAGCACAACTGCCAGGCCACCGTTTCACCGGCGCGCAGGGGGATCAAACGCCGCCCCTCGCCGAAATCCAGGGCGGCAGGGACTTGCCAGGGCTCGCGCACCAGGGTGATCCGTTCCGTGTTGCGCGGCAGCCCATAGAAGTCCGGTCCGTAGAAACTGGCGAAGGCCTCCAGGCGGTCGAGCGCGCCAGCTGCCTCGAAGGCCTCGGCATACAGCTCGATGGCAGCATGCGCCGTATAGATGCCGGCGCAGCCGCAGGCACTCTCCTTGTCGGTCTGCGCATGCGGGGCACTGTCGGTGCCCAGGAAGAAGCGTGGATCGCCCGACACGGCCGCAGCGAGAAGGGCCTGTCGATGGCGCTCGCGCTTCAAAACGGGCAGGCAGTAAAAGTGCGGTCGCAGACCGCCGCGAAACAGCGCATTGCGGTTGTAGAGGAGATGGTGTGCGGTGATCGTGCCGGCGGTCGGTCCTGGGGCAGCGCGAACGAATTCCACCCCCTCGCGCGTGGTCACGTGTTCGAGCACCAGCTTGAGCCGCGGGAAGCGCATGCGCAAGGGTGCAAGCACCCGGTCGATGAACACCGCTTCGCGGTCGAACACGTCCACCGCCGGGTCGGTGACCTCGCCGTGGACCAGTAACGGCAGTCCGGCCGCCTCCATCGCCTCGATGGCGGGATAGGCGCGCTCGAGCGCGGTGACGCCGAAGTCCGAGTTGGTCGTGGCGCCGGCGGGGTAGTACTTGACGGCATGCACGAAGCCGCTCGCCTTGGCTTTAGCGATCTCCTCGGGCCGGGTGTTGTCGGTGAGGTAGAGCGTCATCAGCGGCTCGAAGCGCAGCCCTTGTGGCAGCGCGGCCAGGATGCGCGCGCGGTAGGCTGCGGCCTCCGCCACCATACGCACAGGGGGTTTCAGGTTGGGCATGACGATCGCCCGCGCGAAGCGGCGAGCGGTGTCCGGCAGCACGGCCGCCAGCGCGGCCCCATC
>CALAMX010000172.1 GCA_937925755.1 uncultured Burkholderiales bacterium | reverse complement strand
CAGACCGTGCAGGATCTGGCCCTGGTTGAAGATCACCGGGTGCGAGCCCGGCTCGCCGAAGTGGCCGGGGAAGGCGCCATCGGCGGCCTGGAGGGAGAGCTCCCAGTCGAGCATGCGTTGTGCCCGGTCGATGAGCTCGGGGCGCTTGAGCAGATCGGCGGCGGCGATGAAGGTTTCGATGATGTACCCGGTGGTCTCCGGGTAGGAGGGCAGCCAGCCGTCCTCGAAGCTCCAGCCCGCCGACACACCGCCGGCATCCGGTTTGCCGTCGCGCTGGTCCTGGGCGCGGCACAGCCAGTCGATGGTGGCGGCGAGATGCACCTCGTGCGACTGCGGTGTCTGCCGATCACGGCTCAACACGTCGTTGAGGATGATCCGGATATGGCGCGGTTGCCAGGGTTTGTAGCGGGCGGGCAGGGAGATGAGCTGGCTCAGGGGCATGGGGTCCGTTCAATCAGCTTTTTTACGATTCGTCCAGAAGCGCCTGCATCGGAAGCAGGAAGGCCGCCAGACGGTCGTAGATTCGGGTGGCGTCCTGAGCATGATAGGTGTGTGACCTACGGTTGCGCGCCTCGAGCATCTCCAACCAAATCGCTTCGTCGCCGATCCAGTCCTGGGCAAAGGCAAGTTTAGGCAGGCCTTCGGCGAACCACAGGGTTGCAGTCCCTGGTCTTCTGCCACGATCTTCACGCTTTTCCAAGCGAGCTCGAAAGTGAACTCGAAATAGTGGATGCAACCGGCCTTGATGAGATCGGTCGCGGGCTGCACCTGCAGAGCGTTTTGGAGCTGGGCGAGGGCGGCCGCATGGTCATCCAAAATCCAACGCTCATTCATATAGGGTCTCTGCCTCTTTCAGAACGCGTGCACGAAAGCGCTCATCCGTACGCATGAGATCTACCCAGTCGATACGGTAGAGGGTAGGCAACGCCTCCATTGTGTCCTCGATGGCATAGAAGTCCTCGAGCGGCAAAGGCACATCGCCGACAACGCCAAGGTCATAATCCGAACGCTCACGCGCCCGCCCCGTCGCACGCGAGCCAAACAGAACCACCTTGTAGCCCTGCAACCGATGCGCATTCGCGCGAGGCGCATGACGCAGCATGGTGCGGATCTCTCGATCCCGGTTTGCCTGATCTGACATGTTTTTTCATAAACAACTCGTGCCATTATGGGTCGGCAATCCTTTGGCGACAGCCACAATATAAAGTCGCTGCGCTTACTGTGCCTGACCATGCCCCGCGCCTGCAGGTGGCTCAGCGGCCGTGGCCCGTTAGCCCGATGACTGCTGCGCCGCAAGTTTTAGTTCGCCCCTAAGCGGCACGTGGCTCACCACATAGCGATGTTTACCCGAGACCTCTGGCGGGATCGAGTCTAACAGTCTGACCTCTACCCGTACCTCGTGACCCAGGCGTTCCTTGAGACCCTGCTCGATCCGATGCTTGGCTGTATCGTTCCAGCCCGGGCCGGGTACAACCTGCGCTTCTATTCTATCGACCGTGTGCTGCACGAGCTTGAATTCCGCCACGCCCTCGATCGCTCGCAACACATAGATGCCGGCCAGTGCGTGCATGATGGTGCCGTCGGCGCGCACCAGGAAGTCGGTGCTGCGCCCCAAGACCTCGGCGATGACGTGCAGGCCGCGGCCGGCCGGGTCGGCCTCGGGGCTCAAGCGCACCATGTCGCCCGTGCGGTAGCGGATGAAGGGCTGCGCCTGGGATTCCAGGCCGGTCATCACCGCCTCGCCGATCTCGCCAGGTGCAACGGGTTTCCCCTCGGCATCCAACACCTCCAGCAGGATGCTCTCGGACATGAGCAGCATCTGCCCTTCGGGCGTCTCGTGCGCGGTGAAACCGATGTCGCGGCTGCCGAACTCGTTGGCCACAGGCACGCCGAAGACCTCCTGTATGAGTGCACGCTGATGCGGATAGAGCGGCTCACCAGTCGTGCAAACGACCTTGAGGCGCGGCAGTCTGAACACGAACCCACGCTCGCGCGCATGCGCCGCCAGCAGGGCCACAGAGCTGGCATAACCGTAGATGCATTTCGGCTGGTAGTCCTGGATGGCTTGGCAGTAGACGTCCATGCGTGCCGGCGACATCTCGAAGGCGTTGAGCACGAGCTGGTTGAACAACCGGTCGCGCAATTGTTTGATGCGGTCGGTCTTGTTCAACTCCACCGGCGCGCCCCAGAGATAGACCTCAGGGTCGCCCGGCTCCACCCCCCACCAGCGCCGTGCGCGCATGCGGCCGGCGGCGTCGGAGGCCTGGCGGCGGCGACCGAAGTAGAAGATGAGTGGCTGGCCGCTGGAGCCGCCGGTGTTGTATTTGTAGGCGCCGCCGGGGACGTCGCGCCAGACCATCTCCTCGCGGTGCACCTGGGCATCGGCCCTGTCCATGGTCGGCAGTTGGCGTAAATCTGCCATGCTCAGAGGGCGTGCAGGATCGATGCCGGCCGCCCGGATACGCCTGGCGTGCCAGGGGCAGTGCGCCGCGGCGATCTGCAACAGGCGACGGAGCTTT
>CALAMX010000171.1 GCA_937925755.1 uncultured Burkholderiales bacterium | reverse complement strand
CGGCGAGATCTCGCGCAACCGGCTATATGGCTACACTGGGGTGCTGACGGTCTTCACATGAGCGTAGTCCCTGAGCCCAGCGCGCACAACCACTGGCTCGTCGACCAGGCCGCACGCATCATCGCCTCCTACCGCCACTGGACCGGCCGCCATCTCGTCGATCCTGCCCTGGACCCGGCTGCCGCGGCGCGCGCCCTGTATCGCGCGCCATTCGTCGTCCTGGCGCACGACACGGCCGCCGACCCGGTGTTCACCTATGCCAACCTCACGGCTCAAAGTCTGTTCGAGCGATCCTGGCGCGAGCTCATCGGTCTGCCCTCGCGCTACTCCGCCGAACCCCTGGTACGCGAAGAACGCGCCCGTTTGCTCGAGCAGGTGGCTCGGGAGGGCTACACCGATGATTACTCCGGGGTGAGGATCTCCGCCAGCGGCCGACGCTTTCGGGTGCGACGTGCCACGGTCTGGAACGTGATCGATGCAAGCGGTGCCCTGTGCGGACAGGCGGCCAGCTTCGCCGATTGGGAGTGGCTATGAACCGGAGCCGCCGGCGGTGGGAAAGCGAGCCACAGGCTGCCCACAGGCCAGGGTCGCTGCACGCAGTTCGCGTCAAAGTGCTGCAGGCCAAGGTTTTCGGTTAGATTTCCAACCTTTGCCGCCCGACGCAATCTACATGTTGACCGCCTTCGCTCGCTGGTTCGACCGCAACATCCTGGAGCTGGGTCGGGAGATGCGGCTTGCCTATCTGCCGCCGCTGATGGTCTATCTGGCGGCGGGGGTGTCGGGCCTGACCGGCATCGTTGGCACCTTCTTCGTCAAGGAGTATCTGGGCCTGTCGGCTGCCTTCCTGGCGGCGCTCGGTTTCTGGGCCGGCATCCCCTGGGCGCTGAAGATGCCGCTGGGGCACCTGGTGGACCTCATCTGGCGCTGGAAGGCCTTGCTCGTCTGGCTGGGGGCGGGGCTGATCGCTGTCAGCCTCCTCATCATGGTGGGCCTGATTGGCCACCGCGCGGCCATGACCGCCCTCCTCCCGGCCGAGGTCTGGTTCGTCATCTCCACCCTGCTCGCGCCAGTGGGTTATGTGGTGCAAGATGTGGTGGCCGACGCCATGACCGTGGAGGCAGTGCCGCGTGTAGACGCCCAAGGCCGTCCGCTCGACCCGGCGCAGCGCAAGCTGATGCACACCACCATGCAGACCCTGGGCCGCGTGGCCATCATCGGCGGTGGGGTGCTGGTCGCGCTGATCAATCTGTACGTCTTCACCGGCGTCGAGGATCGCCCCCAGGCAGAGATCGCCGCCCTCTACCGCGACGTCTACCTCATGGCCCTGGCAATCCCCGTGGTCTCGGTACTGGGCGTGCTCGCGGCCGGTGTTCTCAAGTGGCGCGACTGCCGCCGCCTGATGGCGCAGGGCATGAGTCGCGCCGAGGCAGAGGCGCTGCTGAGCGAACGCACCGAACCCACCCGCCCCAACTGGTGGATCCTGGGCGGCAGCCTCCTCTTCGTCATCTTCACCCTCGGCGTGGGGCTCAACGACGTGCCTTACAGCCAGGAGCTGGTCTTCGCCGGCTCCATGGCCATCGTCCTCTTTCTGATCTGGCGCCTGACGCGCGTGCTAGAACCGCAGGCGCGCGCAACCCTACTCGGCACGGCCATCGTCATCTTCGTCTTCCGCGCCGTACCAGGGCCAGGACCGGGGGTGACCTGGTGGATGATCGACGAACTGAAGTTCGACCAGCACTTCTTGTCGGTGCTATCGCTCATCGGCAGCACGCTCACCCTACTGGGCATGTTCATCTTCCGCCGCTTCATGGCCGAGCGCTCCATCACCTATGTGGTCGGCTTCCTGACGCTGGCCAGCTTCGTCCTGGCCCTGCCCATCCTGGGCATGGTGCATGGCCTGCACGAGTGGACCGCAGCGCGCACCGGCGGCGTGGTCGATGCCCGCTTCATCGCCCTCGTGGATACCGCTCTGGAGTCGCCGCTCGGCCAGATCGCCATGATCCCCATGCTCGCCTGGATCGCCAACTCCGCGCCCCCCAATCTCAAGGCCACCTTCTTTGCGGTGATGGCCTCTTTCACCAACCTGGCGCTGTCCGCCTCGCAACTCGGCAGCAAATACTTGAACCAATACTGGGTGGTCGAGCGTCAGGTGCTCGACCCCACCACCCACGCGGTGATCAGACCGGCGGACTACTCGGCGCTGCCGGAACTGCTCGCCGTCCAGATCAGCCTGGCTCTACTGCTACCCTTCGCCGCCATCCTGCTCGTCAAGGCCATGCGGCTGCGCAGCGCCTGATGCTACAGGCCGCGCTCGGCCTCTTGCAGCCGCTGCTGCTCAAGCGGCTGGGCGGCGTCCAGCTGCTGTCGATGGCGCTCCAATACCTCTCGTTGCGTCTGTTCGGCCTAGCGCGCCTCCTCCACCTTGGCCGCAGCAGCTGTGGTAGCCGCCCCGCCCACATCGGCGCCGAATCCGGCGAGCATCACCAGCAACGACAGCGCGTAGAACTCTTTCTGTTTGCTTCCTCCACAAAAGCGCACACACGACGTATGGCAGTCCCGGCTGCCCCCGCCCAGGCAACGACGCCACACGATATACTCCGCAGACCCTGACCCAGGCACCTGCCGCATGTCCTCCTGGCTATTCCCGGCCCTCATCGCCTTCGTCCTGTGGGGTCTCTGGGCCTACATTCCCAAGGTCACCACGCAGCACATCGATCCACGCAGTGCGCTCGTCTTCCAGGCTGTGGGCGCCTTCGCCTTCGGGCTCGTGGTGCTGGCTACCCTGGGCTTACGCCCCATGTTGCATGAACGCGCACTGCCGCTCGCCCTGCTCACCGGCGTGCTGGGCATGGCCGGCGGGCTCGCCTATCTGTATGCCATCGCCCGCGGACCCGTCACGCTCATTTCGGTACTGACCGCTCTCTATCCGGTGCTCACCGTGCTCCTGGCCAACCTGTTCCTTGACGAGACGGTCTCTCCCAGGCAGTGGTTGGGTATCCTCCTGGGTCTGGTCGCGATCGTCCTCGTCATCGGTTGACCCCATCACGCACCCCCAGATCGCATCGAGGACCACCATGCACGTCACTCTCGTCCACATCCGCGTCCGGCCCGAGGCGGTAGACGCCTTCATCGCCGCCACCCGCGCCAATCATGAAGCCTCCCTACGGGAACCCGGCAACCACCGCTTCGACGTGCTCAAGTCGGCCGCAGACCCGACCCGTTACCTGCTCTACGAGGCCTATGCCAGCGCCGAAGGCGCAGCCGAGCACAAGGCCACAGCGCATGATCTGGCCTGGCGCGAGGCAGTCGCCGACATGATGGCCGAGCCGCGCCGGGGTGAGCCTTGGGTGGGACTCTACCCTGCGGGCTGAACCGCTGCGCCACCCCACATGAAACGAGAGTACCGCGCCGGCCCCATCCTGGTGGTCGGCAATGCCGTCCTCGACGTCATCCTGAGCGTCGACCACTACCCCGCCGAAGACGAAGAAATGCGGGCAAATGCTCGCCGCCAGGCGGTTGGCGGCAATGCCGCCAACACCGCGCAGGTATTGGCCGGGCTGGGCCATCGTGTCTGCCTGCTCGCCACCGTCGCTCCCGACGCCGAGGCGCAGACGCTGGCTGCGGGCCTTCGCGCTGCCGGCGTGGACACAAGACGGCTCAAGCACTGCCGCCGTGGGCACACACCGCTGTCTTACATCCTGCTCAACACCGCGCACGGCACCCGCACCATCGTGCATCACCGCGACCTCGACGAGCTCGCCGCGGAAGATTTCCTGGCCTTGCCGCTCGCAACCTATGCCTGGATCCATTTCGAGGGCCGCAACGCGGTCGAGCTCGGAGAGATGTTGCGCCACCTGCGGCAGATGCCCTACACCGGGCGTGTGTCGCTGGAGATCGAGAAGGACCGCCCTGGTCTCGAGGCGCTGATGCCCCTGGCCGACCTACTGCTGTTCTCCCGCGCCTATGCCGAAGCCCGCGGCCACTGCAGTGCAACGAGCCTGCTCGCGGCGATGGGCGAGCGCCTAACCGGCATCGCCATGACCTGCACCTGGGGTGCCGCCGGGGCCTGGGCCTGCGATGCACATGGCGCCATATACCACGCCCCCGCCCAAGTCCCGCCGCGGGTGGTGGACAGTGTGGGTGCGGGAGACGTCTTCAACACCGGAATGATCCATGCCCTACTCGCCGGCCGCGATCTGCCTGCCGCCCTGACTGCGGCAACCTGCCTCGCCGGCCAGAAGGTGGGCGTGGTAGGGTTGCAGGGGTTGACCGACCCGCTCAATCCCCCTGCGACCGCCTGGCATAGGCGATCGGCAGTACGACCGCAGCCGTGAGCAGGGGCAACCAGTAGATCGGGCTGCCATCATAGCCGTCGTAGGCAAGCAGGCGTTCTCTTGCCACCAGCGCCACGTTCACCATAAGGAGGATGAGCCCCGGCAGCAGCGCCGCGCCGCGCAGGCTCTCGCTCAAGGCCCCGTAGACGATGAAGGGAGTGATCAGGGCGAGCAACACGCCGACCTCCAGCTTGAAGCCGATGGCGTATTGCGGCACCAGGGCGGCCACGGCGGCGTTCACCAAGCCCAGCAGGATGATGACATAGGCGATCGGGCGATCGTCGCGGATCGTGTTGGTCATGGGTGGGTTCCTCCGTTCAGGCTCGTGATCGACTCGACCAGATGGCGGGCAGTTGGTTGCATCCCGGTCCACAGTCCGTGTCGGGCCATCACTGCGGCAGCGAGTGGGCCATCGCCCAGGGGCCGCAGCACTTCGAGCCGAGCGCTGGCAGCAGACAAAAGCTCCGGCGCGGATTCGAACCCCTATCCCTCTGGTCCGCCGTCTGGATCGCCGCCGCGCGCATGCGCGCATCGCTCGCGCGCCTGCCAAACCGCAAGGACGGGGCAGTACTCGGTCATCAGGCCAACCCCGCCTGCCCTACAAGACCGACGGGTGAACCCCGCGTCGACCTTCCGCTATGATCCTAAAAACCGCAGTTGACCGCTTTTCTCGTGTTGCAACGTCATGAATCCATTGAGGTGTATAGCCTCGATACGGCTCACCTGCAGGGTGAGCCCGCAACCAACCCGCTTTGTGGGCCTTCGGCCCATCCCTCGCTGCGCTCGGGACCCGCACTGCGTGCTGTCCTGCGCCCTGCGGACTGGTGCGGCCCATGCGGGCGCTTGGCTTTGTGTCTGCGACTAAACGAGCCCGGTTGTTGGATCAGATTACCGGGCTCGTTTTGTCTGCGACGAAACGAGCCCGGTCTTTTGGTGAGTATACCGGGCTCGATTTCGCGCCTCCTTGCAGGGGGGCGCCCCGCAGCGTCGGCCGAGGGGCCTCGCGCAAGCGGGGATCGGCCAGCGCAGGGGATGCCGGCGACCGCAGGTGGGGCGCCAGCATCCCGCGACGGGGTCGCATCCCCAGAAGGGGCCCCTGCTTCGCCCGTCGCGGTCGCCCTGCGGCGTCGTCGTGTCAAGCCA
>CALAMX010000170.1 GCA_937925755.1 uncultured Burkholderiales bacterium | reverse complement strand
CGCGGCGCTACCCCACTGGCTTGCGCCCGCCAGCGACGGCGGGACACGCCTGTGTATCCATGTCCAGCCCGGCGCTGCCCGCAGTGAGCTGGCCGGAACCCACGGCGACGCCCTCAAGATCCGTATCGCTGCGGCTGCCGTAGAGGGGGCGGCCAATGCCGCCCTGATCGAATTTTTGGCGGGGTTACTCAAGCGACCGCGCAGGGAGGTTACAATCGTGCAAGGTGAAAGATCCCGCCGCAAGATCATCCATGTCCGCGCTGACCCGGCGACGGTGGGACGATGTCTGGAGAAGAGGGCGCCTGAAACATGAACTACGGCCTGGAAAGCGGCATATCCCGGTTTCGCAACCGGCGCGACCGGCTGGTCAAGGTGGTGACGGCCTACAAGGAGTGGCTGGAACGCTATGCCGAGGTCGAGCCGGAACAGCTTCTGCGTTTGTATGACCTGACCGAAAACCTGAAAAAGGACCGGTTGCTGCTCGCCTTCGTGGCCGAATTCTCGCGCGGCAAGACCGAGCTCATCAACGCCCTGTTCTTCTCCGATTTCAAGCAAAGGCTGCTGCCCTCCGACGCCGGGCGCACCACCATGTGCCCGACGGAGATCTTTTATGACCCCGAGGCAGAGCCCTACATCCGCCTGCTACCCATCGAGACCCGCTTCCGAGACGAAAGCATCAACGCCCTCAAGCGCATGCCGGTGGAGTGGAACACGCTCAAGCTCGACGTGGCAGACCCCAACGCCATGGTCAGCGCCATGCGCAAACTCGCCGAGACCAAGGTGGTGTTCAAGGTGGAAGCGCGCGCCCTGGGCCTGTGGGACGAGAACGACCCCAGCCTCGCCTACATGGTCAAGGACCAGGATCGCGTTGAGATTCCGGCCTGGCGCTATGCCATGATCAACTTTCCGCATCCGCTGCTGGAATCGGGCCTGGCCATCCTCGACACGCCGGGGCTCAATGCCATGGGGGCGGAGCCGGAGCTGACGCTCTCCGCCATCCCCAATGCGCATGCCCTGCTGTTCCTGCTCGCCACCGACACCGGGGTGACCCAGTCCGACTTCGAGATCTGGAACAAGATGGTGGTCAAGCACACCAGCCAGCATTACGCCGTGCTCAACAAGATCGACATGCTCTGGGACGATCTCAAGAGCCCGGAGGAGATCGCCCGCACCATCCAGCGGCAGATCGAATCCACCGCCACCCAGCTGGGGATCCCCACCGGGGCGGTGCTCGCCATCTCGGCGCAAAAGGCGCTGGTGGCCAAGATCCGGGGCGATCAGGAGTTGCTCAAACGCTCCGGCATCCAGGCCTTGGAGGTGATGCTGGCACGCGAGATCATCCCCTCGCGTGAGAAGATCATGCGCGAGGCAGTCGTCAAGGAGCTGGGCCCGCGCTTGAGCGAAACGCGCGAGGCGGCACACAAGCGCCTGCTTGCCGCGCGCCAGAGCCTGCTGGACTTGCAGGCGCTGACCGGCAAGAACCAGCAGATCGTCGAGCAGATGCGCGAAAAGGTCTTGGCCGACAAACAGAAGTACGAGGAGACCACGCGCAACTTCAACGTCACCCGTAAGGTGGTCTCGCAGCAAGGCTGGGAGCTGCTCGCTCACCTGGATGAGGAGCGCATGGACAAGATCATCGAGGAATCGATGATGGCCATCAACGACAGCTGGACCACGGCGGGCCTGACCCGCGGCATGCAGCTCCTCATCCGGCGCATGAGTGCCGAGTTCGACCACGCGCTGCAGCAGAGTGCGGCCATCAAGCAACTGCTCAATGCCGCCTACCAGCGCTTCCGCGACGAGCACGGTCTCGAGGCGATCGATCCGCCCCTACTCGACCTCAGCCGCTATCGCGGACGTCTCGACGAGTTGGTGATCAGCACCCAGGAATTTTGCGCCGACCCCATGAACATCATGCTGGAGAAGCGCTTCATGGTGAAGAAGTTCTACATCGGCCTGGTCACCCAGGCGCGCATCGTCTTCCAGCAGGTGCGCATGGAGACCGAGACCTGGCTGCGGCTCACCCTCGACCCCATCGTCGCCCGTATCCAGGAACACAAGGCCCAGCTCGAACACCGTCTGGAGAACATCAGCAAGGTGCACGCCAACCTGGCCTCCATTCAGGAGCGTAGCCAGGCGGTCCAGCGCGAGATGGTGCAGATCAAGGCCCGGCTCGACGAGATCGAGGCCATCGTCAAAGAGTTCTCCCTGCTCACTGGCGTGGCCATGCGCGGCCTCGATGCCGGTCAGACAATCACCGCCACGGCCTGAGCGCCGCCTGATCCATGGCCAAGCGGGCCGTCCAGCTGCGCAAGGTCTGCCCCCGCTGCGGTGGCGGTGCGCTAGCAGAGGGCAAGCTGCCCGGCTTTCCCGGCCCGCGCCCCACGGTCTACGACCTCGACGATCTGCCCCATCTGGCGGCCCGGCACAGCCTTGACACCCTGCTCGCCCTGGTGGAGTTGCTGCCCTACAAGCAGTTTCACTGCCCCCACTGCGGCCACGGCTTCCGTCTGGAAAATGCAACGGCCAAGGAGATGGCGCTAGGCATGCTCGCCGCCCTGCGCCCGGTGAGTGAGGACCGCACACGCCCAGGGCGGCGCGCCCGCCCACGTCCTGCTGCGCGTCCGCTTGCGCGGCCCAGGGCGCAACCCCCGGCAGCCCCGCCGCCAGCGATCGCATCTACCCACGACGATTGGGAGCCCGAGGGGCTGGACTGAGCCACGCCAGCCGAACGCCAGCGGCACGCTCAGACCAAAAGCCGCTGCCGCAGCAGGAAGTTCTGCAACAAGATGCGCGCGTCGCGAGCGTACCCCTCGAACTTCACCCCCTGCCGCCACACCGTCGCTCCAGCACCCTCTGGCCGCCGCTCGACATACAGCAGCCGTGCTCCGAGGGTCAACGGGACCTCGGCCGGCATGGGTTCCTCTGGGATGGCTAGGCGTAGCTCCACCGGTGAGCCCGCTTCGCCGAGGGCGTGGCTGGTCTCCAGCAGCGCCCCGCCTAGCCCCAGGTCCAACACCAGGGCCGGCAGCCAGCCCTCCTGCGCGCGCACTTCGGCCAGGAGCCGCACAGGCACGCGCGCCTCCAGGCGAACCTGCAGGTACTGCACCTCGAGCGGATAGGCCAGGTGCAGATAGAGGAAGGGGGCGATGCAGATGCGCTGTACCGTCGTCTCGAAGGCGTAGGCGCGCGCACCGTCGAAGCTGCGCACCAGAACGGCCTGCCCCTCGTGCACGTTGACCGGCAGGTTGTTCTCGTGCGGGGTGCGCACCAGAACGCTCTCTCCAGGCTCGTAACCGATCAGGTGGGTGAACAAGCGCGGGTGCAGGGCGGCAGGCGCGATCTGAAACTCGAAGCGTTGACCGACCTTGGGCTTCATCGCCGTGAATGGGCAGCGGCCCCGTCTGCCGGATGCATTCGCGAACAGGTCTTCAGTCATCGGGTCTCCCCGGGAGTACGACATCCGGCTTGCCGGAAGCGGCAACCGGTTCTTAAATGAAATTATCGGACAAGGACTGCGGAGGACAACCATGGCAATCGGCGAGATCTGCAACCGCGAGGTGGTGATCGTCACGCGCGAGACCCCGGTGCCGGAGGCTGCCCGCCTGATGCGTCGCTATCACGTCGGCGATCTGGTCGTGGTCGAGGAGCTCTCGGGAGGGCGCCGGCCGGTCGGTATCGTCACCGATCGCGACATCGTCATCGAGGTGGTGGCCATGGATGTGGCCGCCGAGGGACTCAGCGTGGGCGACATCATGAGTGCCGACGTCGCTACCGTGCGCGAGCGCGAGGGCGTATACGAAACCCTGCGCTATATGCGCGACAAAGGGATACGCCGGTTGCCGGTGGTGGACTGTGACGGATGGCTGCAGGGCATCGTCACCTTGGACGATCTGCTTATCCTGCTGGCCGAGGAGATGAGCGCGATGGCCAAACTGGTGGCGCGCGAGATCGACCGCGAACAGGCCAGGCGCAAATAGCGAGAAAGGAGGCAAGTATGAAATTGCCCGTGCAAATCGTTTTGCGTGACATCCCGCACTCGGACGCAATCGAGGCTGACATTCGTGCACGTGTGGACAAACTCGATCAGTTCTACCCCGAGATCATGAGCTGCCGCGTAGTCGTGGAGCTGCCCGGCAAACACAGGCATCAGGGCAAGGAGTTCAACGTCCGCATCGACCTCACCGTGCCTGGCAGCGAGATCGTGGTCAACCGCGAGCACGATAAGGACCTCTACGTAGCGCTACGCGATGCCTTCGATGCGGCCCGCCGCCGCCTCGAGGATTACGCGCGCAAGCAGCGCGGCGATGTGAAGACGCACGAGCCGGAGATCCAGGGGACCATCGCCCGGATCCTCGCCGACGAGGGCTACGGTTTCATCACCACCAGTGACGGCCGCGAGCTCTATTTCAGCCGCGAAAACGTCGTTCACCCGCAGTTCGATCGTCTCGAACCGGGGATGAAGGTGCGCTTTCTCGAGGTGCCCGCCGACGAAGGCTTCCAGGCCAAACGGGTGAGTGCGGTGGGGGACTGACGCTTATAACCCAAGGTTTGCCAGAGGCGTGGCCATCGTTCCGGTGCAAAGGCTCGTGTCTTGTGAGTCGGCAAACCTCTGCCGACCACGATCTCAGCGCCCCAAGTCCTCGATGTGGGCGACCAGTGGGGCCAGATCGGCACGGCCGGTCTCGACGATGAGCTGACGGGCCATTTGCGGATCGAAGCCGGCTAGGTGTTCGGCCACCTTCTTGACCTCGCCCGGTTCACGGCAGTGGTGCCAGGCCATGCCCAAGGCGTACCAGGCATGCCCGTTCATGGGCTGCAACCGGGTGGCTTGCTCAAGGCAGCGCACCGCCTCCCGGTGCTCACCCAGGCCGGCGTGCGCCAGCCCCAGCCCATACCAGGCGCGATCGAGCCTAGGGTCGAGTCGCGTGGCCTCCGCCAAGGCCGCCGCCGCCTCTCGCCTGCGGCCAGCCTTATCCAGCGCGAACCCCAGATTGAACCACAGGTCCGCGCGTTGGGGGGCGAGTTCCGTGGCGCGGCGCAGATAGGGCTCCGCCTCGCCGTAACGGCCCTTTAGCCCCAGCAGGTAACCCAGACCAGCGGTGGCCTTGAGGTCGTCGGGCGCCGCCGCCAGGGCGGCGCGATAGGCGGCGATCGCTGCGTCCCAGCGCCGCAGGCGCATGTACAGGCGCGCGCGCAGCCGATGCCGCCAGGCATCGAAATTCATCGCGTCTCCTCTCTAACGGCGAGATTTTCCGCTGGGCCGTGCGGGCAGGCAACGGCTACAATCCGCCTCTCGGTCATGATCTCGCCATGCAAGACCCATTGCTCTTGTTCCTCTCCCTCCTACGCGCCCTCGTTGAGGTCGCCGGCCTAAGCCTGCTCGGCCAGGGTATCGTCGGCCTGCTGGCCGGCCGCCGGCGCGAGGAGAACTTCGTCTGGCGCGTCTTCCAGGTCATCACCCGGCCGGCCATCCGCATCATGCGCGCCCTCCTGCCGGCGGCCGTAATCGACCGGCATGTGCCCTATGTGACCTTCTTCGTCCTGCTGTGGCTGTGGTTCGCCCTGGCCTATCTCAAGCAGCTGCTCGCGGCTGGGCAGCCCCCTTTATAATCCGATCAAGCGATACTTCAACCGCCGCATGCGACCCCTGCGTAACGACACCTTGCTGCGCGCGCTCATGCGCCAGCCTACCGAATACACCCCGATCTGGCTCATGCGCCAAGCGGGCCGCTACTTAC
>CALAMX010000169.1 GCA_937925755.1 uncultured Burkholderiales bacterium | reverse complement strand
ATCCGAAGGAGTGCAATCATGATCGTACGACTGCACAAGCTGGCGCGTACCACGCCGGCGATCCGCGCCGAGATTGCCGCCAGCAACGAGTCGATCCAGACGCTGGCCGATCGCTACGGTGTGTCGCCCATGACCGTCTTCAAGTGGAAGCACCGCACGAGCTTCGAAGACCGGCCGCACACGCCGCATCGGCTGCCGACCACCCTGACAGCGGCGCAGGAGATCATCGCGGTGGAACTGCGCAAGACCCTGTGGTTGTCGCTGGACGATCTGCTGGCGGTCATGCGCGAGTTCGTCAACCCGCAGGTCTCGCGCTCGGGGCTGGATCGCTGCCTGCCCCGCCACGGAGTGAGAGCTTAACCTGCCTGACGGCAGGTTAGCCTACGCCGAAACTGTGTTTTGGCTCCGGCCGCTCGGCTTCGCCTCGCTTAACCGGCGTAGGAGCGACGAAAGTCGCGACCAACACGGCAGGCGGTATGGCACGTAGGAGCGACGAGAGTCGCGACCAACAACGACCAACAACGACCAACAGGGTGTATCTCACGACGTGTCGCGACTCACGTCGCTCCTACATGAGGCGCGGCGGGCGGTGTGGCATCACGATAATACGTCTTGCATCCTGCGCTCCGGGCACTCAATCCCGGTCGCCGGGTTATGCAGAGCGTCCCTAGTCGTTACGCGCTACAATTCCCCTGGAAAGTCGCATGGCGACTTTTGATGCGTCCCGATCCTCCTGGGGTGAGGGAACGGACAGAGGGACATGCCTGACGCAAGGTGGCATCGCCCTGTCCTTTGGCCTATAGAAGTTTGAGGAAGTTGGAGCAGGCGACATGGAACTGATGGAATCCCTGCGCGTGGCAATCCAGGAATGGATCGTCCCCGAATTGGACAAGATACGGCTGGAAAACGCCGAGATTCGCACGGCGATTCAGCTCACCAACAAGCGGCTTGACGACATCCAGGCCCAGCTCATCGATCAGAGTCGCCGCATCGACGAGACCAACAGGCGCATCGACCGGGTGCACGACGATCTGCTCGCTCGGATCGACGAGACCAACAAGCGTATCGACCAGCTGCACGACGATCTGCTCGCTCGGATCGACGAGACCAACAAGCGTATCGACCAGGTGCACGGCGATCTGCTCGCTCGGATCGACGAGACCAACAAGCGTGTCGACCGGGTGCGGGAAGAGCTGTTTGGGCAGATCAGCGAGACGAATCGGCGGCTGGACCGTCTCTATGAGGTGATCGTGCGCCGTGAAGAGCACGCCTCCTTGCACGCCACGGTACAGTCGCTAGAACAAAGGGTGCATGCGTTGGAGCTAAAGCTCGCCGCCTGACACAGTCACCCCTGCACCACGCCTCATGGCGCGGGCGGTGGTCCGCAGCCTTGCTTTGAGCAGTCCTTGATCGGCTCGAGCGTATCCTGGGGCTCTGCCGTCTCGACCCGCACAGCCAGCCAGCGCAGGCCGCATACGGCCTGGTTTGGTGGTCCAGCGGTGCACTCGCGGATGATCGGCTCGGGCTCACTGCACTCGCAATAGAGGCGCTCGACCGGCGCCAGCGCGGCGATGTCGATGCGTCCTAAGCGCCACTGGTCGAGCAGGCGCTGCATCAGGGTGTCACGCGGCTGGGCAGGGGTGCGCGCGTCGAGGCGCAGGTAGTACACCGTGCGCGGCGGGTAACCATTACGGATACGCACAGGGTTCTCGTATCTCGCCACCGTCACCGCTTCGCCCAAAGGGGTGCCGGCGCTACGCGCATCGCCATAGCGGGTATGTCCAAACTCGTGCGAGAGCACCGCATAGGGATCGACCAGCTCGTCGCTGAAGGTGAACTGACAGCGGATCCCCTCCAGGCCCAGGCGTATGCTCGAATGCGCGGCCATGGCGCCGCGCCCGTCATGGGCGTAGATGCGAAACAGGCTAGCGTCCTGCGCAAACAGACCAGCCTCGCTCAGGCCGCCGGTGAGCAATTCGGACAGGCGCACCGGCTCGCCAGCCTCACGCTTGGCGGCCCAGAGGGCCTCGTCATAGGCTAGATAGCCCTGGTTGAACAGGCGCAGCGTGTCGTCGGCCAACTCGCGCAACCACACCGCCCCCGGATCCGTCAGGGCAAAACGCGCCAAGAGTGCCACCTGCTCAGGGGTGAGCGGCAGCGCGCTGGGTGGACCGGCGCCAGGTGCAAGCACCAGATTGAGCTTATGGGCCAAGGCGAAGTGCTCCAGGCGGCGTGCCCGCTCCTCGGCTGCATCAGCGGGCGGTGTAGGCCGCCGTCCAGCCTGCGGTCTGCCGTCTGCACCGGCGAACACGACGATGGCACCACCCGCCTGCCAAGGCGCGGTGAGTTCTCGCTCGAGGTCTACCGGTGTGCGCTCTGGCGCAGGTAGGATGACCTGGGCCCAACCTTTGGTGGTGAGACCCGCGAGTAGGAGCACCAGTGCCGGGAATACCCTTCGCACCGCCCGCCTCAGCAGCGACCGCCCAGGGCTAGACCCTCAAGGCTCGTCGGCGTAGCGCCAGATATTGACGTCGCGTCCCAACTCGCGGATGTGCTCGGCGCGCGCCGACAAATACCGCTGGAAGCTGGGCTCACGCAGCCAGGCACCGCTCTTGACGTAATCGAACATGCCAGCGGTGTGGAAGACGCGGAAGCCGCTTTCCCAGCGGATCACCTCCCGCCCGTTCGCATCGAACAAGACGATGCCGGGGGCGAACTTGACGTCGAGCGACCGCGCCCACTCGCGCGCGGTGAGCCGGCGGCCATCCGGCGTGACGATCGGGCGATTGGACCACATGTCGAGCTGAACCACGTCGAACCCCGCCATCGCCTCGCGCACAGCAGCATCCGCCAACACCCGCCGGTGCAGCACGGCGCAGTCCGGACAGTCGCGCTGCTCGAAAAAGACTGCCAGTGGGCGTGGCTTCGGCCCCTTGCGGCGCAGGTCGGTCATGTCCTGGAAAAACGGTTGGCGGATCAAATCACGCCCCTCGCCCACCCCTGCACGCTCCAGAGCGGCGACATAGTCACGAAAGGCGATCTCCCGCTCCTTGTGCCCGGCCACCCAGTCCAGGGCCGCCTTGAAACGCGCCGGCGGCACATAACCGTTGAGCCGCAGGATGACCTCGCCGGCCTCATCGAAGAACAGGAGGGTCGGCGTGAACTGCACGCGTAAGGCGGCGGCGAAGCTCTTCTCGGTATAAGACTTGCCGTCCAAGCCGGTGACGGGGCGGTCACCCCACATGTTGAGGGCGATGACGTCGAAGCGCGAACGCAGCAGGGTTTCGATCTCGCGCTGCGCCAGGTTGCGCTCCACCAACTGGTTGCAGTAAGGACAGTTGTCCTGGTGAAAGAGCAGCACGACACGGCGACCCTGCGCTGCCGCCTCGGCGATGTCCTCCTTGAGGTCCAAGAAACTCTCCTTGAACCAATCTGGATATTCGGTGGGCATGGCGCCTAGGTAGGCGCCCTTGTGCTGGCCCGATGCCGCACTCACGGCCAGCGGCCAGACGAACACCAGACAGAAAAGCAACAACGTGACCCTGCGCATGTCTCGTCCTCCTCCGATCAAGCCATCGACAGTATCCGAAGCGGCGCCTTGAGGCGACATAGTACGAATGTGCCGTAAGCAGAAGGGGTCAACGGCCTTGAGCGGCCCTGCGATTCAGACGCAGCCGGGCGCGGACCAGGGCCTGCAGCAGGCGCTCCACCGGCACCACCAGATCGCCGGGCGGAATGGCCGGCGCCGCAAGCGGCCAACGCCAGGCAAGAAAGGCCAGGACCAGGCCGAGGAACACCGGTCCGGCGGCGAGGGTAAACCCTGTCCAATCCATGGGCCAAGGCCAGGCCGGCATGAATCCCCAGGGCAGGAGCGAGCCCGCCGCTGTCCACGCCAGCCAGGGCGGCGTCAGCGCCTGCGCTGCCTCCTGCGCGGGCAGTCGATGGGCGAGCCAGAGTAGCCGACTCATCAGCAAGGTGGTCCCCAACGCCGCCAGTGGTAACGCCACACCCAGTAGATCGGCCCAGGGAGCGGGCAGTGCGATCAGTCCAGCTTTCAGCGCCGACTTGGCCAGCCAGCCACCGGTGAACGGGACACCCGCCAGGGCCAGGGCTGGCAGCGCTAGACCCGCCAGCACCCAGGCTCGTCCACCCACTTTGAGGGCCACGCCGGCGCCCAGAAAGAGCGCACTCTTGGCCAGGGCGTGGTGCAGGGCATAGAGCCCGACCGCCGGCAGCAGGACCGGCCAAAGTCCGGGTGCATTGAGCCCCGCCCCCACGCCCAGGGTCATGAAGCCCATTTGGCTCACGCTGGAATAGGCGAGCACCACCTTGAGGTCGCTTTGTGCCAGGCCCACCGCCACGCCGTAGAACATGGCGATGAGCCCCAGGAGCAGGAGGGTCGCGCCGATCTCTGGATAGGCGGCGTAGCCCAGCGGCAGGAAACGCAACCAACCGAGCAGCCCGGCCTTGAGCATGACGCCCGAGAGCACCGCGCTGGCCGGCACCGGCGCCACCGGGTGGGCGAGCGGCAGCCACAGGTGCAACAGCGGCAGACCCACCTTCACCCCCAGCCCGGCCGTGACCAGGCCCACGGCCAGGGGCGACGGGGTCGAAACCTGGATGTCGGCGACCTGAGTGCCGCCTGCAGCATAAGCGGTCATCATGAGACCAGCCACCAGGGTCAGCTCGCCCAGCACGGCCATGACGAGATAGATACGCCCTGCCCGCCAGGCCTCGGCGCTGCGGGTGTGCACCACCAGGCCGTAGGCGGCGAAGGTCATCAGGGCATAGAAGCTGTAGAAACTGGCCAGGTCCTGGGCCAGGCACACGCCCAGATTGCCGGCCTGGGTGGCGAGGGAAAAGGCCCAGAAGACCGAGCGGCGGGCCTCGTGCGCGAGATAGGCACGGGCGTAGAGCCCCGCCGCCAGCCAGGTCAATGCGGTGAAGAGCAGGAAGAGCCGACCCGTCGCATCCAAGCCCAGCCGCGTGCCGAGCAATACCGAGGGCAGCTCCAGCACGGCGTCCCCTGACAGGACGGCGGCCACCCACAGGGCGGGCAACGGGGCGAGCGGTGCTAGACCCTGGGCGAGCCGGCGGGTCCGGGCCGGCCACAGGGCCAACATCAGGGCGAGCGGCCATCCCAGGCTGGCGATGAGACTGGCGTGGGTCACTGCAGGTATTCGCGTGCGGCGATGAGTTTCGCCCATGCCAGCGGGCTCCAGCCCGCCTCGGCAAATAGCCCGGTGACGAGCACGGCGGCGGCCGTGATGAGCGGCGGCGCGAGCAGCAGCCAGCCCGTCTCGCGCCAGCCGCGCGCCGGGATGTGTTCGGCCGGCCAGGCGGCCGGTGGCGGTCGGAACCAAAGGCGGTAGAGGATGGGCAAAAAGTAGGCGGCGTTGAGCAGGCTGGAGGTCCACAGCACCGCCACCACCCAGTCCATGCCGGCGGCCAGCGCCCCCTCGCCCAGATACCACTTGCTCACATAGCCGGCGGTGGGCGCCACGCCGATCATGCCGAAGGCGGCGATGGTGAAGGCCGCGGAGGTGAGCGGCATGCGCCGGCCGGCGCCGTCCAGCTCGCTCACTTTGTGCACCCCGAGGGTCTCGGCGTAGTTGCCGGCAGCGAAGAACAGGGTGATCTTCATGATGCCCTGATGCACCAGATGGGCAAGGCCGCCGATGGTGCCCACTGGCCCGAACAGGGCCACGCCCAGGGCGATGTAGGAGACCTGGCTCACCGTGGAATAGGCCAGCCGCTTTTTGAGATCGTCCTGGGTGAGCGCGCGCAGGCTGCCCCAGACGATGGTGACGGCCGCGGCGATGGCGAGCGGCTTAAGCAGGCCGAGCGACTGCGCGTACTCCACCCCATAGACCTCGTAGACGATGCGCACGATGCCGAAGGCGCCCGCCTTGACCACCGCCACCGCGTGCAGCAGGGCCGAGACCGGCGCTGGCGCGACCATCGCCTGCGGCAGCCAGCCATGCAGCGGCACGAGGGCCGCTTTCACCCCCACCCCGGCGATGAGCAGCAGGAAGACCACCTTGATCTGCGCCGTGGCCTGCGGCCCCAGGGCGGCGACGCTGCCGCCGTGCACGAAATCCACCTGTCCCATGAGGCCGTGCAGCCAGACGATGCCGGTCAGCAACAGCGCCCCGCCAGCCAGGGTATAGGCCAGATACACCGTGCCGCCGCGCATGGCCTGTGGCGTGCCGCGATGCACCACCAGGGGAAAGGTGGACAGCGTGAGCAGCTCGTAGAAAACGAAGAAGGTGAACAGGTTGCCGGCCATGGCCAGGCCTACGGTGGCGGTGACGCACAGACTGAAGAAGCCGAAGAACCGGCTGCGGTGCGGCGAGCCTTCGAGGTAGCCGATGGCATAGATGGTGGTGAACAGCCACAACACCGTCGAGAGCGTGACGAACAGGAGCGCCAAAGCATCGGCCTTGAAGACAAGATCGAGGCCCGGCAGCACGGTGTGGCGGAAGCCGTACACCTCGCCGCGCGCCACCCCTTCGAGCAGCAAGATGACGAAGACCAGCTTGGACATCGCTCCCAGCAGGTTCAGGACACTGCGTAGCCCGACGCGCGCTTCTGGCAGGGCGAAGATGACCATCCCCGGCAGTAGCGATGAGGCAATGACCGCCAGGGGCAACATCTCGTTGACGGTCATGAGCCCACCCCCAACAGCGCTACCAGCTCGGCGCCGCGCAGGCCCAGCAGCACGCTGGCCGCCGCCAGCACGAAGGCGACCCACTCGAGCCGACGCGGCACCGGCTGGAAGTGGCTATCCTCCGGCGCCAGCAGGAAGGCCTGGCGCAGCACGCGGAAGATGTAGCCAGCAGCCAACAGACTGCCGACGATGATCACCACGATCCAACCCCACTGACCCTGCTTAAGGGCTGCGTCGATCAGCAGCCATTTGGCGAGGAAGCCGGCCGAGGGTGGCAGACCCATGATGGACACCCCCGCCAGTCCGAAGGCGAACAGGGTGAGCGGCACCCGGCCCGCCACCCCGGCCAGCCCCTCGACCGTGTCGCGGCCGGTGGCCCGCATCAGCACGCCGGCAGCGGCGAATAGGGCGGCCTTGGCCAGGCCATGCGCCACCACCTGCAAGGCGCCAGCCTGCAGTGCCAGACCGTCTGCGGCCAGCAGGGGGAAGATCAGGAAGAGGTAGCCGAGCTGGGCGACGGTGGACCAGGCCACCAACTGCTTCAGACGTTGCGCGCGCAGGGCCTGCCAGGCGCCCCAGAGGATGGCTGACGCGCCCAACACCCCGATGAGCCCGGCCGCTGTCCCGGTCATCATGGCGAATGGGCCGAGCGCAAGGCGCAGCACCAGGTAGAAACTCGCCTTGACCACCAGGGCCGAGAGCAAGGCCGAGACCGGCGCTGGCGCACCGCCGTGCGCCGGCGGCAGCCAGAAATGGAAGGGCAAGAGCGCGGTCTTGGCCAAGAGACCCACCAGCATCAGACCGGCGGCGATCCACACGGCGAGCGGAGTTTGGCCGACGGCGAGTGGGGCCAGGGTGGTCATCGACACGGTGCCATAGGCCCCGTAGAGCAGGGCCACGCCCAGGAGGTAGCCCCCCGATGCGAGAAGGCTGACGAGGAGATAGCGCAGGGCCGCCGTGATCTGGGCGGTGCCGCCGCCCACCGCCACCAGCCCGACGGCCGCCAGCCCGAGCAGCTCCAGGGTGACATAGAGGTTGAACAGGTCGGCGGAGAGAAACAAGGCGTTCATGGCGGCGAGCAAAAAACCCGCCAGGGGCCAGAACCAGGTCGCCGCGTGGCGGTGGTGCGTCTCGGCGAAATAGGCCTGGGCATAGACGGCGATGGGCAGGGCCACGGCCTGGGTGAGCAGCAACATGACGGCGCTCAGCCCATCGGCCATGAGGTCTATGCCGAGCGGCGCGCCCCACCCGCCGACGGCATGCATCCGCGCGCCCCTCTGTGTCAGATCGGCGGCAAGCTCGAGGGCCAGACCGAGCTGAGCCACGAGCGCCAGGATCGCCAGGCGTGCACCGCGGCCCGGCCCGGCCAAGAAGGCGACACTCGCCCAGGCGAGCGGCAGGATGATCAGCCAAGCCGCCGGCTCCAGCCAGGCCTCAGTCACCGTCCTCCCCTTGCGTGAGCGTCACCCCGCCTGTGCGCGCATGAAGCGCGCGGGCAAGCCCCAGGGCAAGGGCGGTGGCGGCTACCGCCACGACGATGCCGGTGAGCACCATGGCCTGCGGCACGGGGTCCGGCTGCCCCGTGCGTTGCGCCAGGCCGACCAGCACCAGGAAGGCGCCGCTGCCCATGACGTTGAAGGCCAGGACCTTGCGCATGAGGTGGGCGAGGACGATGACGCCCACCGCCCCCAGCATGAACAACCCCACCCCGCTCAGGGCGTAGAGCAGCCCAGTGCTCATGCCTGCCGCCCCGTCACGAACAGGAACAACCCGGCCAGGACGAGTCCCAGGGAGAGGGTGAGCCCCGCCTCGATCAGCAGGATGAGGTTGCCGGCCAGCGCCGGCGGATACTGCAGCAAGGCGCCCTGGCCCAACAGGCCGGCGGCTACCGCGAGGAAGACAAGGAAACCGAGGATGAGTCCCAGGCGCAACAATCGCCCCGGTACTGCCCAGGCCGGTAGCAGCCCGGCGAGATGCAGCAGCACGGCCCCGGCGGCCAGCACCGCCCCGGCTTGAAACGCCCCGCCGGGTCGGTAGGCGCCGGCCCAGAACAGGTAGCCAGCCATGAGGATGATGAGCGGCAGGGCCTTGCGCGCCAGGCCCTGCAACAGCGGCTCTGCCTCGACCTCCGCCACGGGCGCTTCACTACCGCGCAGGGTGAGCAGCGTCAGCAGCGCGAGTAGCAGCACGGCCACTTCGAGCAGCGTGTCCCAACCGCGGAAGTTGAGCAGCACCGCGGTGACCGGATGCTCCACCCCGCTTTGCGCCAGATGCTGCGCCACCGCGCCTGGCAGATAGACCGCAGCCGCGGGCAGTTCGAGCAGGGCGGCGACGAGGGTCGCGGCCAGCGCCACGCCCACAGCCACGGCAAGCCCGCGTGTGAACCGGTTCACGGTGTCTCCCGGGGCGCGTCACGACCCTCACGTCGGGACCGCAGCGCGCCCAGCGCATCGAGCAGCAGGGCGCCGGTCAGGCCGGCGCCGATGGCCGCCTCGGCCAAGGCGATGTCGGGGGCATCGAGCCGCGCCCAGGCCAAGGCCATGAGCAGACCGAAGACGATGAACATCACCACGGCCCGGCTGAGATCAGTCGAGGCCAGGCAGCGCCAGGCGCTCCAGAGCAGAGCCAGGACGAGCAGCCCATCGAAGGCGAGCATCAGCATGATGGAGATGATCGGCGCCAGGGTTTGATCCCGAGCCGCTCGGCACGGCGGGCGATGGCATAGCTCACTGTCGCACTGGCCGCCAGCACCAGGGGCCAGATCAGGAGCAGCTTGAAGAGGGACGCCACGGTCTCGGCCTGCAGGGCCAGTCCCAGGGTGATGAAGCCCAGCCCCAGGTTGTCCGCCTTGGTCAGGGCGTGCAGCCGGGTGTAGACATCCGGGAAACGCAGCAGACCCACGGTGCCGGCCAGATAGAAGGCGGCCCCACAGAGCAGGAACACACCACTCGACAGCTCAAGCAGGACCATCTTCGTCACTTTCACGGCCCCAGGCGCGTAGGGCAAAGGCCACCCCGGCGATGGCGGCGAGCAGCGCCAGGACCAGGGCGGCATCCACCAACGGGCCACCGCCGCCGGCATAGGCTAGCAAGAGGAGGACGCCCACGCCGGTGGTGCCGAAGAGCAGGGCCGCCAGCATGCGATCCGCTGCCGTCGGGCCGCGCCCCGCGCGGATCAGGGCGACGATGAGGTTGGCCAGCAGAAACACGGCCACTGGCCACTCCAGACCTGTCACAGCCTGACCCCGAACAGGTGTGCAATGCGCCGCTCGGCTGCGCGCACCTCGTGCTCGATCGGCAGCCGGCCGTCGAGGGCGTGCAGGCGAAGCCGGTCGCCTTCGAGCGCAACGCTCAAAGTGCCTGGCAGCAGGCTTAAGGTGGCTGTGAGCATGCGCGCGGCCGGCCCCGGCGGCAGGCGCAGATCGATCTCGACTTGCGCGGGGGCGAGTGTCAGGCGCGGGCGAAGGGCCATGGCCGCCACCTGGACGCCACCGCGCAGGGACAGCACCAGGAAAAACCCGACGAAACCCAGCAGCCCGAGAGGTGACAGACGCGTCTGACCCGGTGGACTGAGCCGCAGGCTCGCCCCTAACGCCAGGACGATGAAGAGAAGGCCGACACCCCAACTGTCCGCCCGTCCCTCGGTCAACGCCCACCAAATCAGGGCAAAGATGCCCCCGCGCAGCAGGATGGCGCTCATGACCCGGCCTGTACGGACGAGGGCTGTGCGGTAAAGCGCACCGTATCAGGGGCGTTGGTGCCACCGGTCATGACGAAGCGCATCGCCTCCTCCACGGTCCAGTCGGTCTGCACCACGTCGTCCAGGGGCACGATCTCGATATAGCCGGAGGTGGGATTGGGCGAAGTCGGCACATAGACCGCCGCGAGCTGACGTCCCGTGTCGGGGTCGGTCATCACCTTGGTCACGAAGCCCACCGCCTTCATCTCCGGCGACGGGAAACTGATCAACACCACCCGCTGGCCTGCGACGGATGGTTCGCGCAGGGTCTCGAGGAAACGCTTGGTGGCCCCGTAGATGGTCTGCACCAGCGGCAATCGGGCGAGGATGCGCTCCATCAGGTCAAGGAGCTTGCGACCCACCACCATGGAGGTGACCAGCCCAATGAAATAGAGACCCGCCAGCGTCACCAGGGCCGCCAGCAGATACTGCGCGGTTGGGTTCAGCAGCCAGTCGGCCACGGATTCGGCGAAGGGCCGGACGGCGTGGGCCGCCCCGCGCAGCAGGGGCGCGCCGGTGCGCGCCAGCAGGCTGAAGACGAAGTCCAGCACGAACCAGGTCACCCACAGCGGGGCGACGGTGAAAAAGCCGATCAGTAGATAACGCAGAAAATGCGGCCGCGGAGGTTTGCCACTTTCAGCCTTCTGTCGAGGCGAAGAGGGAGCGGCATGCGGATTCGTCATGGCCCCTCAGCTTACCAAAATCACCCCCTCACCGCCATCGCCGCGCGGACAGAAGGCCGGCAGCCGCGTCTGGATCTCAGAGCCCGAGGGCAGTGGTGCACTGTGGTCTTGTAACCATACGGCGATGTCAGCCAACACCGTCTCCGCCTGCAGGTCGCGGGTGAGCAGGTGCCAACCCTCCTTGTAGACCGCCAGGCGATGCCTGGGTGACTGGGGCCGGGCAGCGAGCCAGCGGCAGGTCGGGCGTTTGGGGATGATCTGGTCGCGTGCGCCATACAGGATCAGGGTGGGCAGCCACACCGGCGGCGGGGTGGCGAGGGCCTGATCCATGAGGTCGGCCAGCCCCCAAAGGGCCTCCACCCGCGTGTCCTTGATCACCCTCGGGTCTTCGCGCAGCTTTTGGGTCGCCGCGTCGTTGTCGGTGGCGCGGATGTCGAGACCGCGCGCCGACAGAGTCCGCGTCGGAAAGGTGTGGGCGAGGAGCCAGAGCGCGGCGCGCTGCGGCCAAGGCATGCTCTGTCGTCCCCACACCGCCGGGGCGAGCAGGATCAGCCCGTCGGCCCAGTCGCCAGGGTGTGCGGCCAGGGCCAGCACGGCCACCGCGGCGCCCATGCTCTCGCCCAGCAGATACAACGGCAGGTCGGGATGGCGGGCGCGGATGAGCGAGGCGGCCAGGCGCACATCGGCGGCCAGACGCGCCTCGCCAAACCACCCGCCCGCCCCCGCCGTCTCGCCGAAGCCGCGTTGATCGAAGGCATAGACCGTGTAGCCCAGCCCCGCGAGATAGGCGCCGGTCGCGTCGAAGGCGCGCCGGTAATCGTTGAAGCCGTGCAGGGCGAGGACTACCCCCCGCGGCGCGCCGGACGGCTGCCAAGTGGCTAGCGGCAGGCGTGCCCCATCTTCGGCGAGGATGTGGTCGGTCGCCAGCCGTGGCACGGTGGGAACGACCTGAAGGGTCTGCACTCCGGGCGCCGCGCACCCGGCCAACAGGACGAGCAACACCACTATGCGGGATAATCCCGCGAGCTGCGGTGAAGAGGGAAATACTGCAGACAAGCCGCGCTCACGCTGTATCTCAACCGTCGGTCCCCAATATGGCATGGAATCGCGCAGCGGGTCGTGTCCATTCTACGACAGTACTCTGGCCTGGCAAACGCGATCATTTGCGGCAACCCCTGCCATTCCCAGGTCAGCGCTAGCTTTTGATACTATGCAGGACTGCCTGTGCCTTGTTGGAGGAGCGCCTACAGTTATGCCGGCCGAGCGCCCCGTACGCAAAGCCCACATGGTAATGGATATCGGTAGAGGCCAAAGGGGAAGTGACAGGGCGGCCGAGGACCTGTCCCGTCTCGTTCACGGCCACACGTGTAGCACCACACCTTGGCTGTCGAGGAATTCAGCCGAGCAGGGCGCGGTACGATCGCCTTGCGCGCCCACACTTCTAACCCTGACAGCGGTCGCGCGCACCAATCACCTGATCCGGCCGTTGGTGCAAAAGTAGGCCGTGCCCCATCAGAAAAAAACAGCCTGCCCCACCTATGAGTGGTGGGGCCGTATAGAGATAGCGGCGGCTCGACTGCGAATCAGACCTTACGGCGGCTATAGGCCAACCCAAACAGGCCTAGACCCAGCAACCCAAGGGTCGTCGGCTCGGGGACAGTGCCTGGCGATACCTGACCGTTGCGAACCTCGAAAATGTACTGGCCAGGGACGTTGGACAAACGAGAGCCACTGACCAGAGCATTGGAACCACCATCCAAGAGCGCGCCATTAATTGCAGAGCCGGGCAATTCGAATGCGGCAGAAATGCCGTTCGACCAGCCGGCCCGCGCTGAGTTACCACCTAAACCACCGCTGCCACCACTGGCACCCCCGGTCTCCCACAAGATCCGGTCATAGTTGAACTCGAAGTCGAAGTTGCCCGGGCCAGTATCAGAGCGATCGGTGATGATCAACTGGAAGCTGTTCAGCTTGTCTGTTTTTGCAGGAAAGTAACCCACATCGATCCAGTTCACACCGAATACGTTGCGACCACCTATGGTGTCCTGGCCATATTGCACAACCCCACTTCCGCTACCGCGGGTATCTACATCGGCGAAAAATGGGGCGAGCATAGGGATGTTGGTCGACAGCAAATCAAACGGGGTGAAGGTACTAAGCGGTCCCGTGAAAGTGACGTTACCGTTGTTGTTCACCCAAAGTTGGTTATAACTGACACCGTAGAAATTAATCGTAAAACCAATATCAACCGGGCCAACACTACCGTCATCGTTCGCGGCCAAGGTGTTGTCAGTGAATAAAGAAGCGTCATGAATGGCTCCAGCGTAGACGCTGGGCGCAACCAACGCCAGAACGACGGCGGAGGCCGTCGAGAGTTTTGCAATGCTCGTGTTGAACATTTTTTGCTCCTCAGCGGGTTAAAAGGACAAACATAGACTGTTGTGCCTGCGATGCCGGAACTGGCGTAGACATGTACCACGCTAGCCTTGCCAGTAGTCGCCATCAGACAAGCCAAGTTGATCAAGCTCGCCTACGGCAGTTGATCTCAAGCATAAACCGGACCACATATAAATAAATATTAAAAATCAGTTAG
>CALAMX010000168.1 GCA_937925755.1 uncultured Burkholderiales bacterium | reverse complement strand
GGCACGGCCAACACCCTGATCTATGTGCGCGGCCGCGGCATCGTGCTGGACGAGCCGTCGGTGGTGGCCATCCGCCACGAGGGCCCGACCGGCAAGAAGGTCATCCAGGCGGTCGGCAACGAGGCAAAGCAGATGCTCGGTCGCACCCCGGGTAACATCCAGGCCATCCGGCCGATGAAGGATGGCGTCATCGCCGACTTCAACATCACCGAGCAGATGCTGAAGTTCTTCATCAAGAAGGTGCACGACACGCGGTTGTTCCACCCCAGCCCACGCATCATCATCTGCGTGCCCTCGGGTGCCACTCAGGTCGAGCGGCGGGCGATTCGCGAGTCGGCCATCGGTGCCGGCGCACGCCAGGTGTACCTCATCGAGGAGCCGATGGCGGCGGCCATCGGGGCGGGGCTCCCCGTGGCCGAGGCGACTGGCTCCATGGTGGTGGACATCGGTGGCGGCACCACCGAGGTGGGCATCATCTCCTTAGGCGGCGTGGTCTATACCGCCAGCGTGCGTGTGGGCGGCGACAAGTTCGACGAAGCGATCATCAATTATATCCGCCGCAACTACGGCATGCTGATCGGCGAATCCACCGCCGAGCAGATCAAGAAGGAGATGGGTAGCGCCTTCCCCGGCTCCGAGGTGCGTGAGATGGAGGTCAAGGGCAGGAACCTCGCCGAGGGGATCCCGCGCTCTTTCACCGTGACCTCCAACGAGATCCTGGAGGCCCTGACCGAGCCACTCAACACCATCGTCTCGGCGGTCAAGTCGGCGTTGGAGCAGACCCCGCCGGAGCTGGCCGCTGACATCGCCGAAAAGGGCATGATGCTCACCGGCGGCGGCGCGCTGCTCAGGGACATCGACCGTCTGCTCATGGAGGAGACCGGGCTGCCGGTGATCGTCGCCGACGACCCGCTCACCTGTGTGGTGCGCGGCTCCGGCCGGGCGCTGGAGGAGATGGATCGTCTCTCGACGGTGTTCACCAACGACTGATACGAGAGAACGATTCAGGGGCTTGATGGCCCGCGGTCGGCCCGACCCCTGGACTTGGGCCCCCTCTATAATGGCCACGAACGCGCAGGCGCCTATGTTCGTGCGGGTGATGGGCCTGCCCGTGCGTCTGTCCCTGTACGTCCTGCTCTGCCTCCTGCTGATGACGGTGGATGCACGTTTTGACGTGCTGCATCAGGTGCGCGCCGGCCTGACCGCCGTGCTGCATCCTCTGCAGAACCAGCTCGCCCGGCCCTTCCGCTATCTGCAGGAGGCCTTCGAATTCTTCCGCGTGCATGGTGAGCTACTGCGCGAAGTGCATCGTCTACAGGCGGAGCGGCGCGAACTGCTGCTGAAACTGCAGGACCGCGAACTGCTGCAGGCGGAGAATGCCCATCTGCGCACCTTGCTCGACCTCGATGCCCCGCCGGGCTATCGCGCCATCGCGGTGGAGATCGTCCAGACGCTGGCCAACCCCTTCGCTCGCAAGGTGGTGGTCAATCGCGGCAGCCGACATGGGGTCAGCCCCGGCTGGCCGGTGGTGGATGCGTACGGTCTAGTCGGGCAGGTAACCCGCGTCTACCCCTTCAGCAGCGAGGTGAGCCTGATCACCTCACCGGAGCAGGACGTGCCGGTGCAGGTCTTGCGCAATGGCCTGCGTCTACTCGTCTCGGGGGAGGGGCAGGACCGGCTGCTTCAGGTACGCTTTCTCGACATGCACGCCGACTTGCAGACAGGTGACATCTTGGTCACCTCCGGCCTCGACGGACACTACCCGGCCGGCATCCCGGTGGCGCGCGTCCTGGTCACCGAGCCGCCGCGCCACAGCCCTTTCGCCCGCGCGCTCTGCTTGCCGCTCGCCGGGGTGGGCAAGCAGCGGCAGCTCGTCATCCTGCAACGCATGCCTGACGGTATTCAGGCACCCGAGGCACGGCCATGAACCAGGACGCCACGCTTGCCCCACGCGGTCCGCAGCTCGTCGCCCCGGCCGGCGGGCGTCTGGTCTACGGCAGCCTCGCCGTCGCCTTCCTCTTGGGGCTGTTGCCCTGGCCGGGGCAGTGGCGCTGGTTGATCCCGGACTTCAGCTTCATCGTGCTGCTGTACTGGAACATCCACGCCCCGCACCGAGCCGGGCTCGGTCTCGCCTGTGGCCTCGGCCTGCTGACCGATGCGGCGCGCGGCGTGCTGTTCGGACTGCATGGCCTGGTCTATGTGTTGGCCGCCTTCGCTGCCCTGAGCGTGCGTCGGCGCCTGGAAAACTTCCTGCCACCGGGCCAGGCCCTGCAGCTCGCCCCCTTGTTTCTGGCCAAAGAGCTGGCCGTCCTGTTACTGGGGCTGGCTGCCGGGCAGACGGTGATCGACTGGTGGACGCTGGCCGCTGGGCCGATGGCGGCGCTACTCTGGCTGCCGGTATGCCTGCTGTTGCACCGCCTGGCTGGGCGGCCATCCGCTGCGCCGGCGGCCGCGACCCAGGACAAGTGACCCGGAAGCCCCGGCGGTGCCATGAAGGTCCTGCGCTATATCACCCCCGAGGAGTCCTTCCGGCAATACCGTCGACGGCTGGAGGCGGCCGGCCTGATCGCCATCGGCCTGCTCCTCCTCCTGGCCGGTCGCTTCTTCTGGCTGCAGGTCGTGCAGTTCGAGCGCTACCACACCCTGGCGGAGAACAATCGCATCGCCCTGGTCCCCGCGCCGCCACCGCGCGGGGCGATCTACGACCGCGCGGGCCGCGTGCTGGCGCAGAACTACACCGCCTTCACCCTGGAGATCACCCCAGACAAGGCGGGCGACCTCGACCAGCTGATACCGGAGCTCGCGAAGCTGGTCGAGATCACCCCCGCCGACGTCAAGCGCTTCCGGCGGGCACTCGCCGAGGGCAAGGGCTTCGAAAGCGTGATCCTGCGCACCCGTCTCTCCGAAGAGGAAGTGGCGCGTCTGGCCGTCAACCGCTATCGCCTCCCCGGCGTGGAGGTGCGTGCGCGCCAGTTCCGCCAATACCCTTATACCGACGTGATGGCTCACGTGGTGGGCTATATCGGGCGTATCAGTGCCCGGGACAAGGAACAGCTCGCTGCCGAGGGGCGCACTGCCAATTATCGCGGCAGCGAGTATCTCGGGAAGGCCGGTGTGGAGGCAAGCTACGAGCCTTGGCTGCACGGCCGCACCGGCTTCGAAAAGGTCGAGATCGACGCGGGCGGACGTGCCGTGCGCCTGCTCGCGCGCACGCCACCCGTGGCGGGCTATAACATCCACCTGCACCTGGACGCGGGGCTGCAGCAGGTGGCCACCGAGGTATTCGGCGAGCATCGCGGCGCCCTGGTGGCGCTCGACCCCAGCAACGGCGGGGTGCTCGCCCTCGTTTCCCGTCCCGGTTTCGACCCCAACTTGTTCAGCGACAGCATCGATCAGGCCACCTGGGAGGAGCTCAACCACCCCCTGCTACGCCCGCTCATCAACCGGGCGCTCAGAGGCGTCTATCCGCCTGGCTCCACCATCAAGCCCTTCATGGCCCTGGCCGGACTGGAGTTGGGCCTGCGCACCCCGAGCGACAGCATCCAGGACCCCGGTTATTTTTCGCTGCCGGGTAGTTCCCATCGCTACCGCGACTGGAAGAAGGACGGTCACGGTGTAGTCGATCTGAAGAAGTCCATCGCCGTGTCCTGTGACACCTATTACTACCGGCTGGCCAGCCAGATGGGGATCGAGTCCATGCACCGCTTCCTCTCCCAGTTCGGTTTCGGCCGTAAGAGCGGCATCGACTTGGAGGGGGAGCTTTCCGGCCTCTTACCCAACCCCGAGTGGAAACGCCGCCGCTTCAACCAGTCCTGGTGGCCGGGCGAGACGGTGATCGCCGGTATCGGCCAGGGTTACATGCTGGCCACACCCCTGCAGCTGGCGGTGGCGACCATGGCGATTGCCAACGACGGGGTGGTCTACGCCCCACAGCTCATCCGCGCCTGGCAGGAGCCGGAAAGCGGCCGCATGCACTACGCCGCAGCGCGCGTGCTCGGCCGCATACCCCTCAAGCCGCAGCACCTGGAGGTGATCAAGCAGGCCATGGTCGCGGTGACACAGCCGGGTGGCACAGCCGCCGCCGCCGGGGCGGGAGCGGCCTATGCCTTCGCCGGTAAGACGGGCACCGCCCAGGTCATCGGCATCAAGCAGGGGGCACGCTACGACGAGAAACGCACGGCCGCCCACCACCGCGACCACGCCCTGTTCATCGCCTTCGCCCCGGCCGAGGCCCCCAGAATCGTCGTCGCGGTCATGGTAGAGAACGGCGGCAGCGGCAGCGGCACGGCGGCGCCCATGGCACGCAAGGTGATCGACTACTGGCTGTTGGGCAAGCGCCCCGACGCTGCACACGGCGGCATGTCCACACGCGAGGACACGGCCGAGGAGGTGGAGCGCGAGGACGCTGCCCCCGTGCCGGCAGCGGGTGAACCCGAGGAGGTACCTGGAGATGCTCGCTGAGCGGTTGTTCAAACGCCTGACGGCCCACCTAGACCCAGTACTGAGCGGGCTGCTGGGCCTTTTGCTGGGGGTGAGTCTCATCGCCGTCTGGAGCGCCTCCGCGGGCAACGGCGACAAGTTCGTCGCCCATCTCGTCAACATCACGGTAGCCCTGACCGTCATGCTGCTCGCCAGCCACATTCCGCCACAGCGACTGATGCAGTTCGCACCGCTCGCCTATGCCGTGGGCCTGCTCCTGCTCATCGCCGTGGCCTTGTTCGGCGAGGTGGTCAACGGCGCGCGCCGTTGGCTCGATCTCGGCTTCATTCGCATCCAACCTTCTGAGCTCATGCGCCTAGCCGTGCCGTTGGTGCTTGCTTGGTACCTGCACCAGAAGCAGGAGAGCCTGCGCTCGCTCGACTACGCAATCGCCATCGTCCTACTTGCGTTGCCGGTGGGGCTGATCCTGCGCCAGCCCGACCTGGGCACCGCGCTGCTGATCGCCGCCTCGGGCTTCTTCGTGATCTACCTGGGGGGGTTGAGCCTCAAGCTGATCGCCGCCGTGGCGGTCCTGGCCGTTGCCTCTGCCCCCTTAATCTGGCATCTGTTGCACGACTACCAACGCAGACGTATCTTGATCATGCTGGACCCCTCCTCCGACCCCTTGGGTGCTGGCTATCACATCATCCAGTCCACCATTGCCGTCGGTTCTGGCGGCCTGACGGGCAAGGGCTGGATGAAGGGCACGCAGACCCATCTCGACTTCCTACCCGAACGCAGCACGGACTTCATCTTCGCCGTACTGGCCGAGGAATTTGGTCTCATCGGCAACTTGCTGCTGCTGCTCCTCTACACCGCCATAGTCTATCGTGGCTTGACGCTGGCCGCCCGCGCGCCCACCCTATTTGGCCGCCTACTCGCCGCTGCCCTGGTGCTGACCTTCTTCGTGTACGCCTTCGTCAACATGGGCATGGTCTCGGGCATCCTACCCGTGGTGGGGGTGCCGCTGCCCCTGGTGAGCTATGGGGGGACTTCGATGGTGACAGTGCTGCTCGGCTTTGGTATCGTGATGAGTGTCGCGACCCACAAAAAATTGGTCAAAACATGAGGTTATCACCAACACTTATAGCGGTTTCTGGGATTGGCCTCCTGGTCAGCGGCTGTAGCAACCTCCCCCCAAGCGAACGCTCGGAGTCTTCTGCTCGCGCGGTGGCATCCCGCCCCAGCACGTTGCCCCCCTTGCACGGCGGCGGCTATTACAAGGACGACGGCCCAGGTCTCAACCCGCCCCCGAATCTGCATACCATACCCGATGCAGTGCCACGACCCGAGCCTCTGCACCGCCATGCCAATAAACCTTATCGCGTCAACGGGGTAGACTACACCCCCATTGCCGGTGACGCGCCTTACGTCGAGCGCGGGCTCGCCTCCTGGTATGGACGACGCTACCACGGTCGCCCGACCTCATCGGGCGAGCCTTACGATATGTACGCGATGACGGCGGCACACCGTACACTCCCCATCCCTAGCTACGCCCGCGTGACCAATCTCAACAATGGGCGCAGTGTCATTGTGCGCATCAACGATCGCGGCCCCTTCCACGCGGATCGGGTCATCGACCTCTCTTACACCGCCGCCTACAAACTCGATCTGCTCAAAGGTGTGGGCATGGTGGAAGTTGAACGCCTGTTTCCGGACAGGGGTGATGCCACGACCGCCTTTGCTGCAGGCGCAGGCGAAAACACGCTGCCGGTGCTCACCACCGCCGAGGACAGCGCCCAGCCGACCCCCTCGGTCGATGCCCTCGCGCAAGTGCAGCCCGCTGGCACCTACCTACAGCTTGGTGCCTTCGCCCGGCCTGAAGCGGCCGAGGCCTTGGCGCAACGGCTCCGCCAGCGCTTCGGCGAGGCACTCCCAGGTGTGTGGCGTCCACGCGAAGGTGGCCTCATCCGTGTTCAGGTCGGCCCGTATGCCAGCGCTGACGAGGCCGGCGCCGCGGCGCACAGATTGAGCGAGGACCTTGGGGTGCGCCCATTCCGCGTCAGCGTGCCAGCGAGCCCGGAGAGCGCATCCGAAGCGCTCAAGGCCGCCCCGGCCCAGTGGCTGCAGCTTGCCGCTTTCTCCAGCCCGCAGGCAGCCCAGCAACTCATCGAGCGCCTGCAGGGTGACGCCGCCCTGCCCGGCCTCGCGCGCATCGAGGCCGATGGCCTCTTCAAGGTACAGGCTGGCCCATTCGCCAGCCAGGCGCAAGCCGAGCGTGCTGCACAATACCTAACCACTGCTCTCGGATACAAGCCTTACCGGGTTGTGCGCTAGTTGATGCTACGTTGGCGACCTCCCATCGGCCTACGCTTGAGTCGGCCTCCCCGCGGATTTTCGCTCCACTGCCCGCGCATGAAAGCCCTGTCCACACTCCTAGCGCTGTTTTTCGTCCCCCTCGTGCAGGCCACCGCGCTGCCACTACCACCGGCGCCGCAGATCGAGGCGCGCGCCTGGCTGCTCACCGACCTGCTCTCCGGCCAGACCCTGGCCGAGCAGGCCGCGGATGCCCGTGTCGAACCGGCCTCGCTCACCAAGCTGAT
>CALAMX010000167.1 GCA_937925755.1 uncultured Burkholderiales bacterium | reverse complement strand
GGGGATTCTCCGACGTGACTGGGTGGTCTCAATCTTAAGTGAATGACGCCGCAGGCGTGCGCCGGATATAGTGCTCAACGCCGACGCGACGCGCCTGCATGCGGCTGTGCACTGGCCAACCGTCCGGCCACTCTTGCGCGCGGTCGCCCACCCCCTGTTGCCACTGCAGGCTGAAAGGCCGGCACCAGGTGCTGTTTGCCGTTGCCGATCAGGTCGGCCCGGCCCATGGCCTTGAGCGCCTCCCTGAGCAAAGGCCAGTTCGCCGGGTCGTGATAGCGCAGAAAGGCCTTGTGTAACCGACGCACCCGGCCCTGGCGGGTGACGTTCACGCGTTGGGCGCGCCCCCCGAGGACCTTGCGCAGCGGGTTCAAGCCGGTGTGGTACATGGTGGTGGCGAGCGCCAGCGGTGTGGGCAGAAAGGTCTGCACTTGGTCCGGCCGGAAGCCGTTGCGCTTGAGCCAAAGCGCGAGGTTCAGCATGTCTTCGTCCGTGGTACCGGGATGGGCGGCGATGAAATAGGGGATCAGGTATTGCTCCTTGCCCGCCTCTCGTGAGTATCTCTCGAACAGGCGCCGGAAGCGCTCGTAGGTGGCAATGCCCGGTTTCATCATGTGCGCGAGCGGGCCCTGTTCCGTGTGTTCGGGCGCGATCTTGAGATAGCCGCCGACGTGGTGGGTGACGAGCTCGCGGACGTACTCCGGTGAGCGCACCGCCAGGTCGTAGCGCACACCCGAGCCGATCAGGACCTTTTTCACACCAGGGATGGCGCGCGCCTTGCGGTAGAGGCGGATGAGCGGCGCATGGTCGGTGTCGAGGTTTTTACAGATATCCGGATACACGCAGGACAGCCGCCGGCAGGCCGACTCGATCTTCGGGTCGCGGCAGGCCATGCGGTACATGTTGGCCGTCGGCCCGCCCAGGTCGGAGATGACACCCGTGAAGCCAGGCGTCTTGTCACGGATGGCCTCGATCTCGCGCAGGATGGACGCCTCCGAGCGGCTCTGGATGATACGCCCCTCGTGTTCGGTGATGGAGCAGAAGGTGCAACCGCCGAAACAGCCGCGCATGATGGTGACCGAGAAGCGGATCATCTCCCAGGCTGGGATGCGGGCGTTGCCATAGGCCGGATGCGGCGCGCGGGCATAGGGCAGGCCATAGACATAGTCCATCTCCGCGGTGGTGAGTGGGATCGGCGGCGGGTTGAGCCAGACATCGCGCTTCCCGTGAGCCTGAACGAGGGCGCGTGCATTCCCGGGGTTCGATTCCAAGTGAAACACGCGCGAGGCGTGAGCATAGAGGACAGGGTTCTTCTCCACCTGCTCGAAAGCGGGTAGACGCACCACCGTGTGCGCACGCGCCTCGCGGCGAACCGCTAGGCGATCGGTGGCAGGATGGAAACGAATGGGGTACTCGCCGGGGGTGCGGCGCGGCTCATCATTCCTCTGCCCAGCGGGCGGGGCAGTGAAGGTGGTCGCATAGGGATCGGGATGAGGCTCTACACAGCCCGGTACATCCAAGGCGAGGGAGTCGATCTCTCTCCACCGCTCGTTCGGCTTCCAGCCCTGCGGCACGACGAAGGCGGAGCCACGTAGGTCGCGGATGGACTCGATCGGCTCGCCCGCCGCCAGGCGGTGGGTCAGCTCGACCAGCGCGCGCTCGGCGTTGCCATAGAGCAGCAGGTCGGCCTTGCTGTCGATCAGGATCGAGCGGCGGACCTTGTCCGACCAGTAGTCGTAATGGGCAATGCGGCGCAGACTCGCCTCGATGCCGCCGATCACCACGGGCACGTCGCCCCAAGCCTCGCGGCAGCGCTGGGCATAGACGATCACCGCCCGATCGGGCCGGCGGTCGGGCGCGGCGTTGGGGGTGTAGGCGTCGTCGGAGCGGCGCCTGCGGTCGGCGGTGTAGCGATTGACCATGGAGTCCATGTTGCCCGCCGTCACCCCGAAGTAGAGATTGGGCCGGCCCAAGGTCCGAAACGCCTCCGCCGAGCGCCAGTCAGGCTGGCTGATGATGCCGACGCGGAAGCCTTGCGCTTCCAGAAGACGCCCGATCAGGGCCATACCGAAGCTGGGGTGATCGATGTAGGCATCGCCGGTTACGAGGATCACATCGCAACTGTCCCAGCCCAGGGCTTCCATCTCCGCCCGTGACATGGGTAGGAAGGGGGCCACGCCGAAACGCCGCGCCCAATAGGGGCGGTAGGTGTCGATGGGGGTGATGGGCTCGGTCAGCGACATGTGGACTATGTGGGCTCTTGCGACTGAGGCCATCTCAGACAACGCAGGCCGGGAAAGGTGCCGCCGGCGCGGCCGGACTAGCCCCGCCCTTGCAGATAGCGAGTCGCCGCCGTGACGAGGACGTGGACCTCCTCATCGGCTAGCTCTGGATAGCGGTTGCGCAAAATGTGGGCGAGGCCGAAGCCTGAGAGGGTCGGGCCCCATCGACGAGATACGGGGCGATCAGGATGCAGGCTTCGCTGAACACCGCACGCACCCGGTGATGTACGCGCCGCTCCGGGGTATGAGCGGACGGTGCCGACTCTCCGGGCTCGCTCACGCGCGGTCACCTCAGGTTTGCCGGCTCCGCGCGCGGGCCGCGGCGGTGAGTAAAACGTGGATCTCCAGGGCGGACAGCTCCGGGTAACGCTGACGCAGGATGTTGGCGACACTGGCATCGGGCGCCCCGGCCTGGGCCAGTGCGGGCGCGATGAGGGCACAGGCCTCGGTGAAGACCTCGCGCACCTTGTGATGCACACGCCGCTCGGTCTGACCGGTGGCGCCGTTGTGAGCGGATGCAGCCGTCATGACGGTTGTCTGGAAGCTACGAAATCGAAATTGTAACTGGCCGCCCAGCCCAGCCGCCAGGGGCAGACAGAGCCCGGTGTTGCACTCAAGCAGCAGGTCGCTCAGTCCGATATTGTCGCCAACCTGAGCGCAGCGTAGCATCCAAGCATGCCCCTCCCCCTCGAACGCGATCAGATCCAGCAATTGACCGAGGAACTGGAGGTCATCATCGCGGCGCATCTGGCCTGGTTCAAACAGTTGAACCGCGCCCTAGTGTGCGGCTCCGATCTGCCCACCGCCGACCTTCACCCCGAGGCCCATCTGCGCTCGCCCTTCGGCCTGTGGTACTACACGCGGGAGCCGCACCCACTGGCCGAGTACGCCATCTTCCAGGAGCTCGGCGCCATCCAGCAAGCCATGCACACGGCCGCTCGCTTGGCCCTGTTGGAGGTGGCCGAGGGACGGCGTCCTGCCCCCGACCTCTACGACCAGTGTATCGACCTGTCACTGCGGCTCAACACCCGGCTACGCAACCTGCAGCTCGACATCATCGGTGAGCTGCTCACCACCGATCCACTCACCGGCTGCTCCACCCGGCGCGGTATGCTCGTACGGCTGCGCGAGGAGCAGGAGCGCATGCTGCGCATACAGCGACCCTGCTCAATCTGTCTGATGGACTTCGACCGCTTCAAGCGCATCAACGACGAGCTCGGGCACCCGGCCGGCGACGCGGTGCTGCGCCAGGGCATGCAGTTCGCCGCTGGGGTGTTGCGCAAGTATGATTCCATCTACCGCTATGGCGGCGAGGAATTCCTCATCTGCCTGCCGGGCACCCCACTCAACGACGCTGCCCAGGTCGTCGAGCGCATACGCCATGGGCTGGAGCACCTGCCCATCCGCCTGCCAGGCGGTCGCGTGATCCAGGTCACCGCCTCCTTTGGCCTGACCGAGATGCATCCCAAGAGGCCAGTGGAGGAAAGCATCGCCAATGCCGACCTCGCCCTCATCCGCGCCAAGGAAAACGGGCGTAATCGCATCGAGATCTGGTGGGAAGGTAAGATTTGAGAGAAGAGATGCGAGAAAAAAGCTGGACATTCGAGATGTGCGGAAACAGTACACCCTGACTCCGTCTGCAACAGCCGTTTTCTCTCTCCGCTCTGCAAGATTTTCCCCATGGATCTCTACCCCCTGCTGCGCCCCCTGCTCTTTCGGCTCGAACCCGAGACCGCGCATGACTTGACCCTGTCCGCCCTGGCGAGGCTCGCACGTCTAGGCCTGATCGAGTTGATTGCGCCGAAGGTGATGCCGCTACCCATGCGGGTGATGGGACTGGACTTCCCCAACCCGGTGGGGCTCGCCGCCGGGCTGGACAAAAACGGTGAGGCCATCGACGCCTGGGCGTCGCTGGGGTTCGGTTTCATCGAGGTCGGGGCGGTCACTCCGCGCCCGCAGCCGGGTAACCCCAAGCCACGCGTTTTCCGGCTGCCGCAGGCGCAGGCCATCATCAACCGCATGGGCTTCAACAACCTGGGTGTGGACCATCTGCTGGCCAACCTGGAACGCAGCACCTGGCGCGGCATCCTGGGGGTGAACCTGGGCAAGAACTCCGACACCCCCATAGAGCGGGCCGCGGACGATTACTTGTACTGCATGGACAGACTCTATGCGCGGGTCGCCTTCCTCACCCTGAACATCTCCTCCCCCAACACCCGCGAGCTACGCAGCCTGCAGGGCAGCAGCGAGCTGGATGCCCTGCTCGGCCGCATCAAGGCCGCCCAGCAGCGGCTCGCCGACCAGCATGGCAAATACACCCCGGTGGCGGTCAAGGTCGCCCCCGACCTCGATACCGAGCAGATCCGGGCCATGGCCGATCGCTTCCGCAGACACCGTGTGGATGCCGTCATCGCCACCAACACCACCGTGTCGCGCACCGGCGTCGAGCACCTACCCCATGGTCAAGAGGCCGGCGGGCTCTCCGGCGCCCCTCTGCGCGAGGTCTCGACGCGGGTACTCGCGGCCTTTCACACTGCGCTGCAGGGCGAGATCCCCCTGATCGGGGTGGGCGGCATCCTGAGCGGGGCGGATGCCCGCGCCAAGGTCGCCGCCGGGGCGAGCCTCGTGCAACTCTATACCGGTCTGATCTACCGTGGTCCTGCCTTGATACGCGAAGTCGTAGAAGCACTTCGGACTTGGAATAGGGCACGATAGGCAGACGACATTTGCGCCGCGACAGGCACCGGCGGAAAATGGCCGTCCCACGTGTTCAGTCCTGAATCTTCTGAAATGCGGATCGGCATTCCCAAGGAGATCAAACCCCAGGAGTACCGCGTCGCTGCCACGCCGGCCGGGGTGGCCGAGCTCACCCGGGCGGGCCACGAGGTCTTGCTGCAAAGCGGGGCCGGTGCCGCCATCGGTTTTCCCGACACCGCCTATGAGGCTGCGGGGGCGCGCCTGGTGCCGGACGCCGCGGCCGTCTACACCGCCGAGATCGTCTTCAAGGTCAAGGAGCCACAGGGTGAGGAGCTCCCGCTGCTACGCGCCGGGCAATTCCTGTTCTGCTATCTGCACCTGGCCGCGGCCCCCGATCTGGCCCGCGCCCTCGTCGAGCGGGGGGTAATCGCCATCGCCTTCGAGACCGTTGAGGACGCACGCGGGGCTACACCGCTGCTCGCGCCGATGTCGCAGATCGCCGGCCGCATGGCCATCCAGGCCGGCATGCAGGCCCTGGAGATGAAAAACGGTGGCCGCGGCGTCTTGCTCTCCGGCGTGCCCGGTGTACCTCCCGGTCGAGTGGTCGTCATCGGCGGCGGCCAGGTGGGCGCCAACGCCGTGCGCATCGCCATCGGCCTGGGCGCGGATGTCACCCTGCTCGAACGCAACCCTGACAAGCTCCAGCACTACGACGACCTCTACGGCGGCCGCCTGAAGACGCGCTTTTCCAACCTCACCAATGTCGAGGAATGCCTGGTCGAGGCCGATCTCGTGATCGGCGCGGTCTACGTGCATGGCCGGCGCCCGCCCAAGCTGATCAGCCGCACGCTGCTCAAGCGCATGCCGGACGGCGCCGCCCTGGTGGACGTGTCGATCGACCAAGGCGGCATCGCCGAGACCTCGCGCCCCACTACCCATGCCGACCCGTTCTATGTCGAGGAGGGCGTGGTGCACTATTGTGTCGCCAACATGCCTGGCGGCGTGGCCCGCTCCAGCACCCTGGCCCTGGCCGAGGCCACCCTGCCCTACCTCCTGCGGCTGGCCGCCGGGCCGCGCGTGGCCTTCGAGAACGACCCCGGTTTCGCCCTGGGCCTCAACCTGGCCGGCGGCCAGGTCATCCATCCGGGCCTCGCCCAGGACATGAGCCTGCCGCTCGCGGATTGGCGCCAGCTCCTGCCCTAATACCCGACAACCACAATCGGGTAAAATCGGCTTGCCGTCGGCCGACGGCGTCCAACTTCAACCCTACCGAGGAGCACATCGACATGAGCGAACCCGTCGTCGCCGGCAAGACCCCCATAGAGGCCCAACTCAAACCCGGTGAGTACTGGTGGTGCGCCTGTGGCCGCTCCAAGACTCAACCCTTCTGCGACGGCTCGCACGCCGGCACAGGCATCGAGCCCATCGCCTTCAAGGTCGAGGAGGAAGGCAGCTATTGGCTATGTGCCTGCAAGCACACCGCCAATCCGCCCTTCTGTGACGGCGCCCACGAGCTGCTGGACTGATCCCGGCGCAGGCGGCCATGCTCTACGGCTGGCTCGCTGACCTGATCCTCCTCGCCCACTTCGCCTTCATCCTCTTCGTCGCCCTGGGTGGGGTGGTGGTACTGCGCTGGCCGCGCCTGGCCTGGCTGCACCTCCCCTGCGTGGCCTGGGGGGTGATGGTCGAGCTGATGGGCTGGATCTGCCCGCTGACCCCTTGGGAGAATCACTACCGTCGGCTCGCCGGGCAGGCGGGCTATGACGGTGATTTCATTCAACATTACCTGCTGGCCGCAATCTATCCCGATGGCTTGACCCGCAATGTGCAAATCATGCTTGGCCTAGCCCTGGTGGTGATCAATCTCGCGATCTACGGCCTGCTCTTGTACCGAGCCAGATCACAGGCGAGCTGAACCCCGATTTCTCGCCCGCTCGAACGCATAGTCTCGCTGTTCCGAGGGTTGTAAGGGCGACGCACGCTCCTACATAATCAGACGAATTTGCGCGCGCCATGCAAGACTATCTGCTCATCCTCCTCGGCACGGTGTTCGTCAACAACATCGTCATGGCCAAGATGCTGGGTCTGTGCCCGTTCATGGGGGTGTCGCGCAAGCTGGAGACCTCGCTGGGCATGGGGGCGGCCACCACCTTCGTGCTCACCCTGGCCTCGGGGTTGAGTTATTTGCTCAACACCCATGTGCTGGGCACCGAGCTCGCCTATCTACGCACCTTATCGTTCATCGTGGTGATCGCGGGTATCGTCGGCTTCACCGAGATGTTCATCAAGAAGACCTCGCCGGTGCTGTTCCGCGTCTTGGGCATCTATCTGCCGCTGATCACCACCAACTGCGCCGTGTTGGGCATCCCGCTGCTCAACGTGCAGGCAGGTCACAACTTCGTGGAGTCACTGTTCTTCGGCATGGGCGGAGCGCTGGGATTTACCCTGGTGCTGGTGTTGTTCGCCGCCATCCGCGAGCGGCTCGAGGCGGCCGACGTGCCGCTGCCCTTCCGCGGCACCAGCATCGCCCTCATCACGGCGGGACTGATGAGCCTGGCCTTCATGGGTTTTGTGGGCTTGATCAAATGAGCGACTCGATGCGCGAGGTCAGCGCATGCTAGCGGCCATCCTCGTCATGTCAGGCATCGCCCTGGTCCTAGGCAGCATCTTGGGCTGGGCGGCCGTCCGCTTTCGCGTCGAGGAAGACCCCCTGGTCGAAAAGATCGACGCCATCCTGCCGCAGACCCAGTGCGGCCAGTGCGGTTATCCGGGCTGTAAGCCTTATGCCGAGGCGATCGCCAAGGGCGAGGCCGACATCAACCGCTGTCCCCCCGGCGGTGAGGACGGGGTAAAGCGGCTGGCCGAGCTGCTGGGCGTGGAACCCAAGCCCCTCGATGCGGGGCTTGCGCACAAGCCCAAGAGCGTGGCGGTGATCGACGAAAACCTTTGCATCGGTTGCACCCTCTGTATCCAGGCCTGCCCGGTGGATGCCATCGTCGGCGCCGCCAAGCAGATGCACACCGTGATCCCGGAATTGTGCACGGGTTGCGAGCTATGTGTGGCGCCCTGCCCGGTGGACTGCATCCACATGGAGGTCATCAAGGAGGACGTGAGCAACTGGAAATGGCGCTATCCGTATATCTCGCTCAAGAGGGCGGCATGAGCACGGCGCGCGGCAGAAAGCTGTACCGCTTTCCTGGGGGGGTGCACCCTGAGGGACACAAGGCCGAGTCTGCCGGCCGGCCGATCGCGACCATGCCGCTTTTGCCCCTCTATGTAGTGCCGCTGCGCCAGCACATTGGGGAACCGGCCCGTCCCGTGGTGCAGGTCGGCCAACAGGTCCTGCGCGGACAGATGATCGGCGCGCCCCAGGGTTACGTCTCGGTCGGGGTGCATGCCCCCACCTCGGGTCGGGTCATCGCCGTGGAGCCTAGGCCGGTGCCGCATCCTTCGGGACTGAAGGACCTGTGCGTGGTGATCGAGGCAGACGGCGAGGACCGTGCCATCGACATGGCG
>CALAMX010000166.1 GCA_937925755.1 uncultured Burkholderiales bacterium | reverse complement strand
GACGTCGTCCGACTTGACGGTGAGCATCTCCTGCAGGGTGTAAGCGGCGCCATAGGCCTCCAACGCCCAGACCTCCATCTCGCCGAAACGCTGGCCACCGAACTGGGCCTTGCCGCCCAAGGGTTGCTGGGTAACCAGGCTGTAGGGGCCGGTGGAACGCGCATGCATCTTGTCATCGACCAGGTGGTGGAGCTTCAAGATGTGCATGTAACCCACCGTCACCGGCCGGTCGAAGGGCTCTCCGCTGCGGCCGTCGTAGAGACGCACCTGGGTCTTGCCGGAAGTGAAACCGAGGCGCTGGGTGCGCGGGTCGTCGTCCGGATAGGCCAGATCGAGCATGGCGCGGATCTCGTCCTCGTTGGCCCCGTCGAACACCGGCGTGGCGAAAGGTATGCCATCGCGTAAGTTTTCGGCCATCTCCAGGATTTCCTCGTCGCTCAGGCCGGCAAGATCCTCCTTCTTGCCCGAACTGTTGTAGACCTTGTCGAGGAAGGCGCGGATCTCCTCGACACGGACATGGCGATCCAACATCTCGCCGATTCTGAGCCCCAGGCCCTTGGCCGCCCAGCCCAGGTGGGTTTCCAGGATCTGGCCCACGTTCATGCGCGATGGCACGCCCAAGGGGTTCAAAACGATATCCACCGGGGTGCCGTCGGCCATGAACGGCATGTCCTCCACCGGCACGATCTTGGACACCACACCCTTGTTGCCGTGCCGGCCGGCCATCTTGTCGCCGGGCTGCAGTCGGCGCTTGACCGCCAGATAGACCTTGACCATCTTGATCACGCCAGGCGGCAGCTCGTCGCCAGAGGTCAGTTTCTTCTTCTTGTTCTCCAGCATGGCATCGAACTGGGCGCGCACCCGATCGAGGCCGTCCTTGATGCCCTCCATCTGGCGTGAGACCTCCTCGTCCTCCACACGGATGTCGAACCAATCGTGCGGATTGACCGAGTCGAGGTATTCCGCGGTGATGGTCGCCCCCTTGGCGAGCTTCTTGGGACCGCCCTTGGCGATCTTACCCGTCAGCAGCTTGCGCATGCGGGCGAAGGCGTCGTTCTCGACGATGCGCATCTGATCGGCGAGGTCCTTCTGGTACTTGCGTAGTTGGTCGTCGATGATCTGGTTGGCGCGGCTGTCGCGCTCGATGCCCTCGCGGGTGAAGACCTGTACGTCGATCACCGTACCGCTCATGCCAGTCGGTACTCTGAGCGAGGTGTCCTTCACATCGCTCGCCTTCTCGCCGAAGATGGCGCGCAGCAGCTTTTCCTCGGGCGTCAACTGGGTCTCACCCTTCGGTGTCACCTTACCGACCAGCACGTCGCCGGCCTGCACCTCGGCGCCGATGTGCACGATGCCGGCCTCATCCAGACGCGCCAGTTGCGCCTGAGAGAGGCTGGAGATGTCGCGCGTGATCTCCTCAGGACCCAGCTTGGTATCGCGCGCCACCACGGACAGCTCCTCGATGTGGATGGAGGTATAGCGGTCCTCCGCCACCACCCGCTCGGAGATCAGGATGGAGTCCTCGAAGTTGTAGCCGTTCCAGGGCATGAAGGCGACCAGCATGTTCTGACCCAGGGCGAGCTCCCCCTTGTCAGTGGAGGCCCCATCGGCCACCACGTCGCCGCGGGCGATCACGTCGCCGACCTTCACCAGTGGACGCTGGTTGATGTTGGTGTTCTGGTTCGAGCGTTGGTACTTGGTAAGCGTGTAGATGTCCACGCCGACTTCGCCCGGTGCGGTCTCCTCGTCGTGCACCCGCACCACGATCCGGGTGGCGTCCACATAATCCACCACACCGCCACGCCGCGCCTTGACCACGGTGCCGGAGTCCACCGCCGCCGTGCGCTCGACACCGGTGCCCACCAGGGGCTTCTCCGGCCGCAGGCAGGGCACCGCCTGGCGCTGCATGTTGGAACCCATCAGCGCCCGGTTGGCATCGTCGTGCTCTAGGAAGGGGATGAGCGAGGCCGCCACCGAGACGATCTGCGAGGGGGCGACGTCCATGTACTGAATACGGTCGGGCGTGGACAGGGTGAATTCGTTCTTGTGACGGCAGGAAACCAGCTCGTCAACGAAACGCCCCTCGTCATCGAGCGGTGTGTTCGCCTGGGCGATGACGTACTGCCCCTCCTCGATGGCCGAGAGGTATTCGATCTCATCGGTCACACGCCCATCCATCACCTTGCGGTAGGGGGTCTCGATGAAGCCGTACTCGTTGGTCCGGGCATAGAGGGCCAGGGAATTGATCAGACCGATGTTGGGACCTTCCGGCGTCTCGATCGGGCACACGCGCCCGTAGTGGGTGGGGTGCACGTCGCGCACCTCGAAGCCGGCCCGCTCGCGCGTAAGCCCCCCCGGTCCGAGTGCGGAGATGCGCCGCTTGTGCGTGATCTCGGACAGCGGGTTGGTCTGGTCCATGAACTGGGACAGCTGGCTCGAGCCGAAGAACTCCTTGATCGCCGCTGAAATCGGCTTAGCGTTGATCAGGTCGTGCGGCATCAGGTTCTCGCTCTCGGCCTGGGAGAGGCGCTCGCGCACCGCCCGCTCGACGCGCACCAGACCCGCGCGGAACTGGTTCTCGGCAAGCTCACCGACCGCGCGCACGCGCCGGTTGCCCAGGTGGTCGATGTCGTCCACCTCGTTGCGGCCATTACGCAGATCGACCAGGATCTTGATGACGGCGACGATATCCTCCTTGGACAGCGTACCGGGGCCGGTGAGCTCCGCGCGACCGATGCGGCGGTTGAACTTCATGCGCCCGACCTTCGACAGGTCGTAGGTCTCTTCGCTGAAAAACAGGCGCTGGAACAGCGTCTCGACGGCCTCTTCGGTGGGCGGTTCGCCGGGACGCATCATGCGGTAGATGGCGACCTTGGCGGTCCACTGGTCCACCGTCTCGTCGACGTTGAGGGTCTGCGAGATATAGGGGCCGTGGTCGAGTTCGTTGGTGTAAATCGTCTCGAACTTGGCGATCTTGGCCGCCTGCAGGGCCTCCAACAGCCCCTCCGTGATCTCGTCGTTGGCGCGGGCGATGACCTCGCCGGTGTCTTTGTCGACGATGTTTTTGGCCAGCACGCGCCCGACCAGGAATTCGGGGTCCACCGTGATCCTCTTGATGCCGGCGGCCTCGAGCTCACGGATGTGGCGGGCGGTGATGCGCTTGTCTTTGGCGACGATCACCGTGCCATCCTTGCCTACGATATTGAAGCGAGCCAACTCACCCTTGAGTCGCTCGGGCTTGAGTTCGAATTCGATGCCCTTCTTGGTGAAGTGGAAGGTATCGAACTCGAAGAACTCCGCCAGGATCTGTTCGGGGGTATAGCCGAGCGCCTTCAGTAGGATGGTCACCGGCATCTTGCGGCGACGGTCGACACGGAAAAAGACGAGGTCCTTGGGATCGAACTCGAAGTCGAGCCAGGAGCCGCGATAGGGGATGATGCGGGCGGAGAACAGCAGCTTGCCCGAGGAGTGGGTCTTGCCGCGGTCGTGCTCAAAGAACACGCCCGGTGAGCGGTGCAACTGGGAGACGATCACCCGCTCGGTGCCGTTGACGATGAAGGAACCGTTTGGCGTCATGAGCGGGATCTCGCCCATGTAGACCTCCTGCTCCTTCACCTCCTTGATCTTCTCTTTGGCGCTCTCCTTGTCGAGGATGACCAGGCGCACCTTGGCGCGCAGGCTGGCGGCATAGGTCAGACCGCGCTGCTGACACTCGACGATGTCGAACACCGGCTGTCCCAGGGCATAGCTCACAAACTCCAGACGTGCGTTGCCGCTATGGCTGACGATGGGGAAGATGGACTTGAACGCCGCCTGCAGACCTACGTCTCGACGCTCGGCAGGGGGGACGTCCGCCTGCAAGAACTCACGGTAGGAATCGATCTGAGTGGTCAGCAGATAGGGCACCGGCAGCACGGCCGCGCGCTTGGCAAAGCTCTTGCGGATGCGCTTTTTTTCGGCGAAGGTGTAACTCATGAGGGGCTCCGTCACACGGGGACAGGGGTCAGGAATCAGGGCTCAGGAATCAGGGGTCGGTACGCTGCGATTCCTCAACGCTGAGGCCTAATGCAAAACAAAGGCGGACGGGCCGGCGGCCCCGAGGCCGCCAGCCAGTGCTTGGGCGAAGTACAGCAACACGCCGTGCTTACTTGATCTCGACAGTCGCGCCGGCTTCGGTGAGCTGTTTCTTGATGTCCTCGGCCTCGGCCTTGGACACCCCTTCCTTGACCGGCTTGGGTGCACCGTCGACCAAGTCTTTGGCCTCCTTCAGGCCCAGGCCGGTGATGGCACGCACCACCTTGATGACGTTGACCTTGTTGGCGCCGGCATTGGCCAGGATCACGTCGAACTCGGTCTTCTCCTCGGCGGCCGGAGCAGCGGCACCGGCCGCCGGGGCAGCGGCGACGGCGACGGTGGCGGCGGCAGCCGAGACACCGAATTTCTCTTCCATGTCCTTGATGAGCTCGGAGAGCTCGAGAACAGTCATGCCGGCGATGGCATCGAGGATTTCAGCTTTGGACAAAGCCATGTTGCACTCCTGAATCAAAAAAGGTTTTATACGAACGATACGGTCGGGTCCTGCGACTCACGCCGCCTGCTTCTCGCGCTCGTCGCGCAAAGCGGCCAGGGTGCGGACGAACTTGCCCGGCACCTCGTTCAAGGTCTGCACGAACTTGGCGATGGGCGCCTGCATGGTGCCCATGAGCTTGGCCAGAAGCTCCTCGCGGCTGGGCATGGTCGCCAACACCGCCACGTCCTTGTCGGACATGAGCTTGTTGGGCATGGCACCGGCCTTGATGACGAACTTCTCGTTGGCCTTGGCGAAATCGTTCAGGACCTTGGCCACTGCCACCGGATCGGCGGAGATGCCATAGGCGAGCGGGCCGGACATCTGTTCGGCCAGCGCGGCAAACGGTGTGCCCGCCACGGCCCGACGCGCCAAGGTGTTTTTCAACACCCGCAGATAGACGCCGCTTTCGCGGGCCTTCTTGCGCAGGGCCGTCATGTCGGTGACAGTCACGCCTCGATACTCGGCGACCACCACGGCCTGGGCCGTGGCGAGCCGGTCGCTGATCTCGGCGACGACCGCCTTTTTGTCTTCCAGATTGAGACTCAAGGTCTGACTCCTTTCGTCATGAACGCCCGAACCGGCTGGATGACCTGCCGGAACGGGTCTAACCGGCGGCCTGATTCAGGAGGAATACTTCCTGTTTCGGGTGACGCCGTCTGCGTAGACAGAGGACTTGGGCCAAAAGACCGTTGACTGTCGTCAAAGGGCTTCGCCTGAGTCCCCAATTAAGCCTTGCGGCATCTACGGTCTTGGACAACCCGCCTGCCCCGAACTGGCGGCAGGCGGCCCAATCTTTACTAGACCTGGCTGTGCAGGCTGGACTGGTCAACACGCAGCCCGATACCCATCGTGCTGGAGACCGACACCTTTTTCATGTATACGCCCTTGGCGCTCGCCGGCTTGGCTTTGTTCAACGCCTCTAGCAAGGCCTGCAGGTTCTCGCGCAGGGCTTCCACCTCGAAGGAGGCACGGCCGATGGTGGCATGGATGATCCCCGCCTTGTCGGTCCGATACTGTACCTGGCCCGCCTTCGCGTTCTTCACCGCCTCGGCGACGTTGGGCGTGACGGTACCCACCTTGGGGTTGGGCATGAGGCCACGCGGGCCCAGGATCTGACCGAGCTGCCCGACCACCTTCATGGCATCGGGTGTGGCGATCACCACATCGAAATCCATACGCCCCCCCTTGACCTCGGCCGCCAGGTCGTCGAAGCCGACGACATCGGCCCCGGCCGCGCGCGCCGCCTCGGCCGCAGCACCCTGAGCGAATACGGCTACGCGCACACTCTTGCCAGTGCCGCGCGGCATGACCACGGAGCCGCGCACCACCTGGTCTGATTTGCGCGGGTCCACACCCAGGTTGACGGCCACGTCGATGGATTCGTCGAATTTAGCAGTGGCCGCCTTCTTCACCAGCGCCAGCGCCTCGTCGATGGGGTAGAGCTTGCTGCGGTCGACCTGGGCCTTGAGCGCCTTCATGCGCTTCGATGGTTTGGCCATATCACACCCCCTCCACGACAAGACCCATACTGCGGGCACTGCCAGCGATGGTGCGCACGGCCGCGTCCATGTCTGCCGCGGTCAGGTCCGGCATCTTGATCTTGGCGATCTCTTCGAGCTGCGCCCGTGTGATGGTACCCACCTTGTCGGTGTGTGGCTTGGACGAGCCCTTCTGCACGCCGGCCGCCTTCTTGAGCAACACCGTGGCGGGCGGCGTCTTCAAGATGAAGGTGAAGCTTTTGTCTGCGTAGGCGGTGATCACCACGGGGATGGGTAGACCCGGCTCCATGTTCTGCGTCTGGGCATTGAAGGCCTTGCAGAACTCCATGATGTTGAGCCCCCGCTGACCCAACGCGGGGCCGATGGGCGGCGAGGGGTTCGCCTTACCCGCCGGTACCTGCAGTTTGATGTAACCGACGATCTTTTTTGCCATGCCATACTCCTGAGAAAAACGGGTGCTCGCGAGACTGGCTGTCTCTCCCCGGGTTGGAAGTCAAGGTTCGGGTTCGATACGTTCCCAACCTCGACCCTAGGTCTTCTCCACCTGTGAGAAGTCTAGTTCTACCGGCGTGGCGCGACCGAAGATGGTCACCGACACGCGCAGCTTGCTTTTTTCGTAGTTCACTTCCTCGACCGTGCCATTGAAGTCGCTGAACGGGCCGTCGATGATGCGCACCAGCTCGCCCACCTCGTAGAGCACCTTGGGCTTGGGCTTCTCCACGCCTTCCTGGATCTGTTGCAGGATGGCCTTGACCTCTTTTTCGCTGATGGGCGCCGGTTTGGTGGCGGTTCCACCGACGAAGCCGGTGACCTTGGGGGTACTCTTGACCAGGTGCCAGGTGTCGTCGTTCATCTCCATCTGCACGAGGACATAACCGGGGAAGAACTTGCGCTCGCTGACACTCTTCTGCCCACCCTTCATCTCGACGACTTCTTCCACCGGTACAAGGATCTCGCCGAACTTGTCCTGCATACCGGCGCGCGCGATGCGCTCCTTCAGCGCCCGCTGCACGCTCTTCTCGAACCCCGAATAGGCATGCACTACATACCACTGCATCGCCATTAGTCCTGCCTCCCCATCAGGGTCTTGACCACCCAGAACAAGATGCCGTCCACCGCCCAGAGAAACAGGGCCATAACGATCACGAACAGGATCACCACGCCGGTGACCTGCAGGGTCTCCTTGCGCGTTGGCCACACCACCTTGCGTGCCTCGTCGCGCGCCTCGCCGGCAAAGGCGACGAACTGACGGCCCGGTGCCGTGAAATAGACCACGCCGGCAGCCGCCGCCAGCCCGGCTAGCACGGACAGCACCCGCAGCACCGTCGGACTGTCGGCGAGCCAATAGAACCCCGCCACGCCAGAAACCGCCAAGAGTGCGGCGATCACCAGCTTGATGTTGTCGGCCATGCTTACCCAGTCATTTCGGATGGCAGGGGCAGAGGGTCTCGAACCCCCAACCTTCGGTTTTGGAGACCGACGCTCTGCCAATTGAGCTATGCCCCTGCGGCAGAGACAGAGGGCGTCCCGCCTACGAGACGCCCCGCTGAGCCACAACTCTGTTTCTCTCGCTGCTTTGTTGTAAAGCGTTTCACTCGATGATCTTCGACACCACGCCGGCGCCGACGGTGCGGCCGCCCTCACGGATGGCGAAGCGCAAGCCCTCTTCCATGGCAATCGGCGCAATCAGACTCACCGTGATGGCCACGTTGTCGCCCGGCATCACCAT
>CALAMX010000165.1 GCA_937925755.1 uncultured Burkholderiales bacterium | reverse complement strand
AGCTCACGGAGCACCCGGTCCCAGTCGATGGCGACCTCGGGCAGTACGCGGCTTGCTGTGCTGCCGGTCAGTTCAAACACGTCCGGCCGGCCATATTCGCCGTCGATCAGCCAATAGACGGTGACGATGCGGTCGGTGGGGTGGACCAGCCAGTATTCGCGCACCCCGGCGCGCTCGTAGACGCGGCGCTTGAGGATGTGGTCGTGGCTGGCGGTGCTGGGCGAGAGGACCTCGATCACCCAGTCGGGCGCGCCGCGCGCGCCCTGGTCGTCGAGCTTGCGGCGGTCGCAGAAGACCGACAGGTCTGGCTGCACCACGGTGTCCACGGCCGCGTCGGCCTCGTCGCCTTTGGGTAGGCGTACGTCGAAGGGGGCGAGATAAACGCGGCAGGGGTGACCTTCCAGGATGTTGGCGATTTGGCGTGCGATGGCGAACAGGACCTCCTGATGCCGCCGGTTGGGGCCGGTCATGGCATAGGCCACACCGTCGATCAGCTCATAGCGTTGCTCCTCGGGCCAGCTCGCGTAATCGGCATAGGTGTAATGCACGGACGGTTTGCGTAGCGGCAGTCCCATGGTGGTATAAACTGGGCTTGACTCCTATTGAAAGTATAAGTCGTGAACTCTTGAAACGGGGCGGCTGCACCCCACCATAGGTCTCAAGTGTAACCCTACGGAAGACTCAACCATGCGCTTCGACAAACTGACCACCCCGTTCCAGGCCGCCCTGCAAGAGGCACAAAGCCTGGCCGTGGGCAACGACAACCCCTTCATCGAGCCGCTGCACCTGCTCGCGGCCTTGATCAACCAGGAGGACGGCAGCGCCAAGGCCATCCTCGAGCGCGCCGGTGTGCGCGTGCCGGCGCTGGTCGCTGGTATCCAGCAAGCCCTGGACCGCTTGCCCAAGGTGGAAGGGACCGGCGGCGAGGTGAACATCTCACGGGAACTGAACAATCTGCTCAATCTCACCGACAAGCTGGCGCAAAAGCGTGGCGATGCCTTCATCGCCAGCGAGCTCTTTCTGCTTGCCTGTCTGGAGGACAAGGGTGACGCCGGTCGCCTGCTGAAGGAGCACGGGGCGACACTGCAAAACCTCCAGGCAGCGATCGACGCCGTGCGCGGCGGCGCCAAGGTGGACTCGCAGGAGGCGGAAAGCCAGCGGCAGGCCCTGGCCAAGTACACCCTGGACCTCACCGAGCGCGCCCGCCAGGGCAAGCTCGACCCGGTGATCGGCCGCGACGACGAGATCCGGCGGGTGATCCAGATCCTGCAGCGGCGCATCAAGAACAACCCGGTGTTGATCGGTGAGCCAGGCGTGGGTAAGACCGCCATCGTCGAGGGTCTGGCGCAGCGCATCGTCAACGGCGAGGTGCCGGAGTCTTTGAAGAACAAGCGCGTGCTGGTGCTCGACATGGCGGGCTTGCTGGCCGGGGCGAAGTACCGCGGTGAGTTCGAGGAGCGGCTCAAGGCAGTGCTCAAGGAGATCGCCCAGGAGGCAGGGCGCATCATCCTGTTCATCGACGAGATCCATACCTTGGTGGGCGCTGGCAAGGCCGAAGGCGCGATCGACGCCGGCAACATGTTGAAGCCGGCGCTGGCGCGCGGCGAGCTGCACTGCATCGGCGCCACGACCTTGGACGAATACCGTAAGTACATCGAGAAGGATGCTGCCCTGGAGCGCCGTTTCCAGAAGGTGCTGGTGGACGAACCCAGTGTGGAGGACACCATCGCCATCCTGCGCGGGCTGCAGGAGAAGTACGAGCTGCATCACGGTGTGGAGATCACCGACCCGGCCATCGTCGCCGCGGCGGAACTTTCACATCGTTACATCACCGACCGCTTCCTGCCCGACAAGGCGATCGACCTCATCGACGAGGCGGCCGCCCGTATCAAGATGGAGATCGACTCCAAGCCGGAAGCGTTGGACCGCCTCGACCGCAAGCTCATTCAGCTCAAGATCGAACGCGAGGCGGTGCGCAAGGAAAAGGATGAGGCGAGTCAGAAGCGGCTCGCCTTGCTAGAGGAAGAGATCGCCAAGCTAGAGCGGGAATACGCCGACCTCGAAGAGATCTGGAAGGCGGAGAAGGCCGTGGTGCAAGGTGCCCAGCACATCAAGGAGGAGATCGACCAACTCAAGGCGCAGATGGCCGAACTGCAGCGTAAGGGTCTGTTCGACAAGGTGGCCGAGATCCAGTACGGCCGCCTGCCCCAGCTCGAGGCCCAGCTCAAGCAGGCCGAGGCCGCGGGTGTTGGCAAGCGCGAGTTCAAGCTCCTGCGCACCCAGGTGGGGGCCGAGGAGATCGCCGAGGTCGTCTCGCGCGCCACGGGTATCCCGGTGGCCAAACTCATGCAGGGGGAACGTGACAAGCTGTTACACATGGAGGAACGCCTCCATCAGCGTGTCGTCGGCCAGGACGAGGCGGTGCGCGTGGTCGCGGATGCCATCCGCCGCTCGCGTGCCGGTCTGAGCGACCCCAACCGCCCCTATGGTTCCTTCCTCTTCCTCGGGCCCACCGGCGTAGGTAAGACCGAACTGTGTAAGGCCTTGGCCGAATTCCTGTTCGACTCCGAGGAGCACATGATCCGCATCGACATGAGCGAGTTCATGGAGAAGCATTCGGTCGCGCGCTTGATCGGCGCGCCGCCGGGCTATGTCGGCTACGAGGAAGGTGGGTATTTGACCGAGGCGGTGCGGCGTAAGCCCTATTCCGTGATCCTACTCGACGAGGTCGAGAAGGCGCACCCGGACGTCTTCAACGTCCTGCTGCAGGTCCTGGACGATGGGCGGCTGACCGACGGTCAAGGCCGCACCGTAGACTTCAGGAACACCGTCATCGTCATGACCTCCAACCTGGGCAGCCAGATGATCCAGCAGATGGCCGGCGACGACTATCAGGTGATCAAGCTGGCCGTGATGGCCGAGGTCAAGGCCTATTTCCGGCCGGAGTTCATCAATCGCATCGACGAGGTCGTGGTGTTCCATGCCCTGGACGAGCGGCACATTGCCCAGATCGCGCGCATCCAGCTCAAGCGTCTGGAACAACGGCTGGCGCAGATGGGTATGAAGCTGGAGGTCAGCGACGCGGCGATACAGGAACTCGCCAAGGCGGGCTTCGACCCGGTCTATGGGGCACGCCCACTGAAGCGCGCCATCCAGCAGGAGATCGAAAACCCCTTGGCGAAGGAGATCCTCGCCGGCCGCTTCGCGCCCAAGGACGTCATCCGCGTCGATTACGAAGATGGGCGCTTCGTCTTCGAGCAGGTGATGGAGGCGGAGGTGGTGTGATCGGCAGGTTTCGGTGGGTCAGCCGACGGCGGCTGGCTCGCCGGCCGAGCTGTTTTGCACTGGGCGCAGGTCGCGCGTGATCTCGCGGATCGCGGCCTCGTCCAGGGTTTCCCGTGCCAGTAGCTCTTGGGCGCCACGCTCCAAAATGGCGCGGTTGTCCTCCAAGATGCGGTAAGCCCGGTCGAACACGCGCATGATGAGGCCGCGGATGGCGCGGTCTATGGCCGCCTGCGTGCTCTCCGATACGCGGCAGCCGCCGATGGTCTGTTCCTGCACGTCGAGGAAACGGGGGCGTTGCGCCTCGTAGGCGATATAGCCCAGGTCCTCGTCCATGCCGAAGCGGGTGATCATGTCGCGGGCGATGTCGGTGGCGCGCGCCAGGTCGTCAGCGGCGCCGGTGGAGAGCTTGCCGAAAACCAGTTTTTCCGCCGCGCGACCGCCCAGCAATACGGCGATCTTATTTTCCAGCTCATCGGCGGTCATCAGGTAGCGGTCTTCGGTCGGGCGCTGGATGGTGTAACCCAGGGCGCCGATGCCGCGCGGGATGATGGAGATTTTGTGCACCGGGTCGGTGCCGGGCAGGGCCAGGGCCACCAAGGCATGCCCCATCTCGTGATAGGCGACCGTCTCCCGTTCCTGAGGATTCAACACCCGGTTTTTCTTCTCGAGACCGGCGACGATGCGCTCGATGGCAGCGGTGAAGTCCTGCATCTCCACGGCTTGGGCCCCGCGTCGGGTGGCGGCAAGCGCGGCCTCATTCACCAAATTGGCCAGGTCTGCCCCGGAAAAACCAGTCGTGAGCGCCGCGACCTGCTCTAGATCGACCTCCGGGGCGAGTTTGACCTTATGCGCATGCACTCGCAGGATGTCGGCGCGGCCCTTCTTGTCTGGGCGGTCCACCAGCACCTGGCGGTCGAAACGACCGGCGCGCAGCAGGGCAGGGTCGAGGATCTCGGGCCGGTTGGTGGCGGCCAGGATGATGAGCCCCGCCGAGGTATCGAAGCCGTCCATCTCGGTGAGGAGTTGGTTCAAGGTCTGCTCGCGCTCGTCATGGCCCCCGACCAGCCCGCCGGCGCCGCGCGCCCGGCCCAGGGCATCGAGTTCGTCGATGAAGATGATGGCTGGTGCGCGCTCGCGCGCCTGCTCGAAGAGGTCACGCACCCGCGCCGCTCCCACGCCGACGAACATCTCGACGAACTCCGAGCCAGAGATGGAAAAGAAGGGCACCCCCGCCTCGCCGGCCACCGCCTTGGCAAGCAGCGTCTTGCCGGTGCCAGGGGGGCCGACCAGCAGTACCCCCTTGGGGATACGGGCCCCCAAACGCCCATACTCCTGCGGGGACTTGAGAAAGGCGACAATCTCTGTCAGCTCCGCCTTGGCCTCGTCCACCCCCGCCACGTCCTTAAAGGTCACGCCGGTGTTCTTCTCGACATAGACCTTGGCGCGGCTCTTGCCGATGGTCATGAAGCCACCCATGCCATGCCTTTCGGCAAACTTGCGGAACAGAAAGAACCACACGGCGAAGAAGGCCACCGCCGGCAGCACCCAGGACAGCAGATCGCGCAGGAAGGTGCTCTCGATGACCCGTGCATAGGGTACGTCGTACTGCGACAGGCGGGCGGCGAGGTCCGGCTCCACGCGGGTGGCGACGATCACGCGCTTGCCCTTCGAGTCTGGGTACTTCAGTTTGCCAGTGATGGTCTTATCGCCCACCACCACCTCCTCCACACGTCCCTCGGCCAGGGCGCGCTCGAACTCGCTGTAGGGGACCGGCTCGACACTGCGTGAGGTCTGCCACCAGTCCTGCAGCATGAGCAGCAAGATCAAGGCGAGCAGCCAGTAGGTGATGTTCCATTGCGTCTTTTGTTCCATCGGCGTCATCCAGTCGTTCGTCTGTCACCGCCCGCGGCAGGGCGGGGTGTTCGCTCCTTCGGATAGTGTACGATACTCACCTGCTGCAAGGCGATCTTGGCGAGATGTCCGGCGACAAGCCTGCCATGACTTGAATTCATGCCGGACGGCGCCATTTCACCGACGAATCGATTACCCCTTGACTGATCAGGAGATCCCATGAAATTCGACACACTCAAGGAAAGCATGCACGAGCTTTGGGACAGCGTCTCGGAGGGCTGGCGGCATTTGTGGCGCAGCGCGGCCAACGCCATCACCCGTTTCCGGCCCAGTGAGAAGACCGATCTGCCGGCACCGACCGAAGTCGATGACGTGACCTGGCTGCCAAGCCGCAGCTGGGCCATGCTGGGTGGTGACGTATTCGAAGACGAACAGCGCTTGGTGGTCCGGCTCGAGTTGCCAGGTATGGAAAAGGAGGACATCTGCGTCGAGGTCAGCGGCGGTGCCCTTGTGGTGTCGGGAGAAAAACGCTTCCAGAAAGAGCAGACCGATGGACGCTGGCGAGTCATGCAGTGCGCCTACGGCAGCTTTCGTCGGGTGGTGCCTTTGCCGGCCGAAGTCATGCCTGATGCCGCCCGCGCGACCTATCGCAACGGTGTGCTGCGCATCGAGCTGCCCAAGGTCGTGACCTCCACCCCCGTGGGCACGCGCATAACCGTCGAGTGAGCACTATCCTGGCGGCCACGCCCCAAGGGCCGCAGCTCGCGGGGCGCCGTCAGCGGATGATGGGCAGTGGCGGAGGTCGGCCCTACGGCAATGCCTTCGCTATCGCGGGATGTCTTTTTTGGCGGGTTTGGCGAAGAGAGTGTCCGCCAAACCCAACTTCACCGCTTCCCAGGTCATCACAAAAGTTTATAAAAAATCAATGATTTAGGGACGCTCTGCATAACCCGGCGACTGGGATTGAGTGCCCGGAGCGCCGGATGCGAGACGTATCATCGTGATCCACACCGCCTGCCGTGTTGGTCGCGACTTTCGTCGCTCCTACGAGATAGCGAGATCGGCACGGCAGGCGTAGGAGCGGCGAAAGCCGCGACATGTTTGCCGCGCTTGCGCTTCCGGTAGGAGCGGCGAAAGCCGCGACACGCCGTGGTATGCATCCCGTTGGTCGTTGTTGGTCGTTGCTGGTCGCGACTTTCGTCGCTCCTACAGGTCGCTCCTACGAGATCGGCACGCCAGGCGTAGGAGCGGCGAAAGCCGCGACATCTTTGCCGCGCTTGCGCTTCCGGTAGGAGCGGCGAAAGCCGCGACACGCCGTGGTATGCATCCCGCTGGTCGTTGTTGGTCGCTGTTGGTCGCGACTGTCGTCGCTCCTACAGGTCGCTCCTACGAGATCGGCACGGCAGGCATAGGAGCGGCGAAAGCCGCGACATGTTGTGAGATACACCCCGTTGGTCGTTGGTGGTTGTTGTTGGTCGCGACTTTCGTCGCTCCAACTGATCGGCCGCGAAGCGCTGCAGGCGCTGATCCAGACCTGCGGCGGGACGGTGCTGACGATCCCGAAGCGGCTGCCTGATCGTGGACCGCTGGCCGATCTGCCGCTGCCGGCGCAGGAGGCGCTGACGCGATACGCCGGAGGTGATAGTCTCTACATCCCCAAGGCCGAGCACCTGCGTATCCGCCGCCGTAACGAAGCGATCCGCAAAGCCTACGACGCCGGTGAGCGGGTGAAG
>CALAMX010000164.1 GCA_937925755.1 uncultured Burkholderiales bacterium | reverse complement strand
GAGAACCGCTCGCGCATGAACGTGCCCTTCACTTTGCAGGACCCAGCCCTGGACGAGGAATTCCTCAAGGGGGCCAAGGCCCGGGGTTTATTGCAACTCAAGGGGCACCGTTCGGTCGGCGGCATGCGCGCCTCGATCTACAACGCCATGCCCATCGAAGGGGTGCAGGCCCTCGTCGAATACATGAAGGATTTTGAGAAGACTCATGGCTAAATATTTCAAAATCCTGACTTTGAACAAGATTTCCGCCAGGGGTTTGGCGCGCCTGCCTGGCCACTATGTGGTCGGCGAGGCCATCGACGCGCCCGACGCCATCCTGGTGCGCTCGGCCAGCATGCACGACATGGACATCCCGGAGAGTGTGCAGGCCATCGGGCGCGCCGGTGCCGGCACCAACAACATCCCGGTCAAGGCCATGAGCGCGCGGGGTGTGCCGGTGTTCAACGCCCCGGGAGCGAATGCCAACGCGGTCAAGGAATTGGTCATCGCCGGCATGCTGATCGGCGCGCGCAACCTGGGCGGCGCCATCGAGTTCGTCAAGGGCCTCGAAGGTACGGACGAGGAGCTGCACAAGAAGACCGAGGCCGGAAAGAAGCGCTTCGTCGGCCGCGAGCTGCCCGGCCGCACCCTGGGGGTGATCGGCCTTGGTGCCATCGGTTCGCTGGTGGCCGACGCCGCCATCAAGCTCGGCATGCAGGTCATTGGCTTCGATCCGGGCATCACGGTGGAAGCCGCCTGGCGGCTGCCGCGTGAGGTGCGCAAGGCAGAAAGCATCGAGCAGCTCATCCGTGAGTCGGATTTCATCACCTTGCACGTGCCACTCATCGAGGCGACCCGCAACCTGATCAACACCCAGCGCGTGGCCTTGATGAAGGGGGGGGTGATCCTGCTCAATTTTGCGCGCGAGGGTGTGGTGGACAATGCCGCCGTCCTGGCGGGGCTCAAGGACGGCAAGCTGCACGCCTATGTCTGCGACTTCCCGGCCAACACTCTGAAGGGGCATGAAAACGTGGTGTGCCTGCCACACCTGGGCGCTTCCACCGAGGAGGCCGAGGAGAACTGCGCCGTCATGGTGGCGGAACAGGTCTCGGACTATCTGGAGAACGGCAACATCCGTAATTCGGTCAACTTCCCCGATGTCGCCATGCCGCGGGAGAGTCCTTTCCGCCTGGCGATCGCCAATGCCAACGTGCCCAACATGGTCGGGCAGATCTCCACGGCCCTTGCCGGTGCAGGGCTCAACATCCACAACATGGTCAACAAATCCAAGGGCGATATGGCCTACACCCTGGTCGATGTAGACAGCCCCGTGCCCGAGGCGCTGCTCGCACAGATCGGCAGGATCGAAGGGGTGCTCAGGGTGCGCTACCTCCCCGTGGAGCAGTGAATTCCCAATGGATGAAAAACTCGCCCGGTTGCGGCAGCGCATCGACGCCATCGATGACCGCATCCTCGAGCTGGTAAGCGAGCGCGCGCGGCTGGCGCAGGAAATCGGCCGCTTGAAGACCGGCAGTGCTTATCGCCCGGAGCGCGAGGCCCAGGTGGTGCGGCGGCTGCTGGCAACCAACCCCGGGCCGTTGCCGGCCGAGGCAGTGGAGCGCCTCTACCGCGAGCTGATGAGCGCCTGCCGCGCACTGGAGCAGCCGCTTTGCGTGGCCTATCTGGGGCCGCCGGGCACCTTTTCCGAAGCAGCGACCATCAAGCAGTTTGGCCACGCCGTCGAGACCTTGCCCCTGGCATCGATCGACGAGGTCTTCCGCACCCTGGAGCGCGACGGGGTGCAGTATGGTGTCGTGCCGGTCGAGAACTCCACGGAAGGGGCCGTCAACCGCACTCTCGACCTGATGCTGACCAGCCCACTGAAGATCTGCGGCGAGATCATGCTGCGGGTGCGCCAGCACCTGCTCAGGCAGGTTGAGGGGCTCGCGGGCATCCAGGTGGTCTACTCGCACGCCCAATCCCTGGCCCAGTGTCACGAATGGCTCAATCAAAACCTGCCGCAGGCCACCCGTATCCGCGTGGCCAGCAACGGCGAGGCGGCGCGTATGGCGGCGGAAGACCCCAAGGCCGCGGCCGTGGCCGGCGAGATCGCTGCTGAGCGCTACGGCCTCAAGATCGTCGCCCGCGACATCGAGGACGAGCCCAACAACACCACCCGTTTCTTGGTCTTGAGCCAGCGCGATGCCGACCCATCGGGGCAGGACAAGACCTCGCTGGCCCTGTCCACCAAAAACAAGCCGGGCACCCTGCTCACCCTGCTCACCCCCTTCGCCCACCACGGCATCAGTCTGACCAAGCTGGAGTCGAGACCGATGCGCAACGGCTTGTGGGAGTATGTCTTCTTCGTCGACATCGAGGGCCATCGGCTCGATCCTCGAGTCGAGGCGACCCTGGCCGAGGTGGAACCGCATACCACCCTGCTCAAGGTGCTGGGCTCCTATCCTGTTGCCACCAACTGACCATGCCGCTCATCGAGCACGTCCCTGCGAACATCCGCGCCATTGCCCCCTACCAGCCCGGCAAACCCATCGCAGAACTCGCGCGCGAGCTGGGGCTCGACGAGGGCGGGATCATCAAGCTCGCCTCCAACGAAAATCCGCTCGGCGCGAGCCCCAAAGCGCTGGCGGCCATCGAGCGCTGCCGTGGTGAAATCGCCCTCTACCCGGACGGTAGCGGTTTTGCCCTCAAGTCGGCGCTGGCGCGCCACCTGGGTGTGGACATGGGGCAGATCGTGCTCGGCAACGGTTCCAACGACGTGCTGGAGCTCGCCGCCCGCCTGCTGCTCGGCCCTGGCCGCTCGGCGGTCTATTCCCAGCATGCCTTTGCCGTCTATCCCCTCGCGACCCAGGCCTGTGGCGCACGCGGGATCGAGGTGCCGGCGCGCGACTACGGCCATGACCTCGAGGCCATGCTCAAGGCCGTCACCGACGACACCCGGGTCGTGTTCATCGCCAACCCCAACAACCCCACGGGAACGCTACTCGCGCCGGAGGCGCTCTATGACTTCCTGCGGCGTTTGACGCCCGAGGTGGCCGTAGTGCTGGACGAGGCCTATGTCGAATACCTCGACCCGTCTGCGCGCGCACCGAGCATGGCCTGGTTGGCCGAATTTCCCAACCTCATCGTCACCCGTACCTTCTCCAAGGCCTATGGGCTGGCGGGCTTGCGGGTTGGCTACGCCCTGGCGAGTGCCGAGCTGGCGGAGCTCATGAACCGCTTGCGCCAACCCTTCAATGTCAACAGCCTGGCCCTGGCGGCGGCCGAGGCCGCTCTGGACGACGCCGAGTTCATCGCCGAGGCCAAGCGGGTGAACGATGCAGGGCTGGCCCAGCTCACGCAAGGGTTTCGACGTCTTGGCCTGGACTTCATCCCTTCGGCCGGCAACTTCGTCTGCGTTCGGGTCGGCGCGGCGCAAGAAGTGTTTGCAGCACTGTTGCGCAAAGGGGTCATCGCGCGGCCGGTCGCCAATTACGGGCTGCCGGAACATCTGCGCGTGTCAGTCGGCAGCGAGGCGCAAAATGCCCGCTTCCTCACCGCCTTGGCTGAGGTCATCCAGGCGTGATCCGGCGGCTGGCCATCATTGGCGTGGGCTTGATCGGCGGCTCGCTGGCGCTCGCGCTCAAGCGCACCGGCCTGGTCGAGGAGGTGGTCGGCGCCGGGCGGGGGCAGGCCAATCTGGCGCTCGCGCTCGCCAACGGGGTGATCGATGCGCAGGCGGAATCGCCCGAGGCCGCCGCCGCGGGCGCAGACGTCGTCGTGCTGGCCGTGCCCGTGGGCAGCATGCCTGCGCTCATGGCGCGCATCGCGCCGGTCATGCACGACGACATGGTCCTCACCGACGTCGGCAGCACCAAACAGGACGTGATCGCGGCGGCACGCAACCTACTCGGTGCGCGTGTGGGTCAGTTCGTCCCCGCCCACCCCATCGCCGGCGCCGAGGCGAGCGGCGTGGTGGCGGCGCATGCCGACCTGTTTCGTGGCAAGGACGTCATCCTCACGCCCCTGCCGGAAAACCCCGAGATCGCGGTGGCGCGCGTGCAGGCCCTGTGGCAGGGCTGTGGCGCTCACATCGAGACCATGAGCCCGCTCGAACACGACCGCGTCTTCGCAGCAGTAAGCCACCTGCCGCACCTGGCCGCCTTCGCTCTCATGGACGAGCTGGCAAGCCGCGAGAACAGTCCACTTTATTTCCGCCACGCCGGTTCTGGCTTTCGCGACTTCACGCGCATCGCCGGCAGCCAACCGGAGATGTGGCGTGATATTGCGCTCGCCAACCGCGAGACGGTGGTGGCCGAGCTCGATGCCTACATCGCGAGGCTCGCGCACATCCGCGACCTCATCGCCGCCGGTGACGGCGAGGCCCTGATGGCGGTGCTCAGCCGTGCCAGTCAGGCGCGCCAGCAATGGGCCCAATACAAACTCAAAAATCCGCGCTGAGTCATGGACAGCCTCCATCTACCCCCCGCCCATGCCGCCCGCGGCAGCGTGCGTCTGCCCGGCTCCAAGAGTATCTCCAACCGTGTCCTCCTGCTCTCCGCCCTGGCCGACGGGGTCACGGAGGTGAAGGCCCTGCTCGACTCGGACGATACCCGTGTCATGTTGGAGTCGCTCAGGCGGCTCGGGGTCGTCTGGGAACGGCATGGGAGAAGCGACGACTACCGGGTCGTCGGCGCCGGCGGTCCGTTTCCGGTCAAACAAGCGAAGCTCTTCCTCGGCAATGCCGGCACCGCCTTTCGCAGTCTCACCGCCGCCTGTGCCCTAGCGGGCGGCCACTATACCCTCACGGGGGTTGCGCGCATGCACGAGCGCCCCATCGGTGACCTGGTCGATGCGCTGCGCCAGCTCGGCGCCCGCATCGATTATCTGGGCCAGCCCGGTTTCCCGCCTCTCATGATCCGGCCGGCCGAGCCGCTGGCCACTCCCGAGGTCACGGTGCGCGGCAACGTCTCCAGCCAGTTTTTGACGGGGTTGCTCCTGGCGGCTCCACTGCTGGGCAGACCCGTGACCCTGCGCGTGGACGGCGAGCTCATCTCCAAGCCCTATATCGAGATCACGCTCAACCTCATGCGCCGCTATGGGCTGATGGTCGAACGCCAGAACTGGACGGTGTTCTCCGTGCCCAAGGCCGTCTATCGCAGTCCGGGCACGATCCAGGTCGAGGCCGATGCCTCCTCGGCCTCCTATTTCCTCGCCGCCGGTGTGATCGGTGGCGGGCCAGTACGTGTCGAAGGCGTGGGACGCGACAGCATCCAGGGCGATGTGCGCTTCGCCGATGCCTTGAGCGCCATGGGCGGCCGAATCACTATGGGCGATGACTGGATCGAGGCGGCGGCCCCTGCCTCGGGCCGGCTGCGCGCCATCGATCTCGACTGCAACCACATCCCCGATGCCGCCATGACACTGGCGGTGCTTGCCCTATTTGCCGAGGGCACCACCGTGCTGCGCAACATCGCCAGTTGGCGGGTCAAGGAGACCGACCGCATCGCCGCCATGGCCCAGGAGCTCAGGAAGCTGGGCGCGCAGGTTGTGGAGGGGGCAGATTTCCTCCGCATCACGCCGCCCAATGCCGCACGCCTCACTCCCCATGCGACCATCGACACCTATGACGACCACCGCATGGCCATGTGTTTCTCGCTCGCCTGTCTGGGGGGAGTGCCCGTCCGCATCAACGATCCGAAGTGCGTCAACAAGACCTTCCCCGGCTACTGGGATGCCTTTGCCGCCATTGTTGAGCGATGAGCACCAGCAACGTCCCTGTAATCGCCATCGACGGGCCTTCCGCCTCCGGCAAGGGCACGGTGGCTGCACGGGTGGCCCAGGCCCTGGGTTTCCATTACCTGGACAGCGGCGCGCTCTACCGCGCGCTCGCCCACGCCGCCAGCCAGGCCGGTATCGCCCTCGACGATGAACCCGGCCTGGTCGCGCTGGCGCAGCGTCTGGATCTGCGCTTCGAGGCTGGCGAGATCTATCTCGCTGGCGCGCCCTCTGGCGACGCGATCCGTAGCGAAGAGGCAGGCCGCGCTGCCTCGCGCATCGCCACCTTGCCGGCCGTGCGCCAGGCTCTACTGGAGCGCCAGCGGGCGTTTCGTCAGCCGCCCGGGCTCGTCACCGATGGCCGTGACATGGGTACGGTGGTCTTCCCGGACGCCCAGCTCAAGGTCTATCTGGTCGCAGGCGTCGAAGAGCGTGCACGCCGGCGTTATAACCAGTTGATCGAAAAAGGAATCGATGCTAATCTCGAACAAATTCTGCAGGACCTGCGTGAGCGTGATGCACGCGATGCGAATCGAGCCGTAGCACCCCTGCAGAGGGCGACCGATGCCAAGCTGCTGGACACGACCGACATGAGCATCGAGGATGCCGTGCAGACGGTCCTGCGATGGTTTGGCGAAGCCAGCCCGCATGAGCCCCGAAGGTAAAGCCTTCGGTTTTTCGTTTTGAACCAACCGAGCCCGCGTCTATCCGAGCGGATTCATCAACCAGGCCTTTTCATGTCCACTGCAACCGCTACCCCTACCGCTGACAAGCAAGAAAACTTTGCCGAGCTGTTCGAAGAGAGCATCTCCCGCCAGGAGATGCGCACCGGAGAGATCATCACCGCCGAGGTGGTCGCCATCGACGACAACTTCGTCACCGTCAATGCCGGGCTCAAGTCCGAAAGCCTGATCCCGGTCGAGGAGTTCAAGAACGACCGCGGCGAGCTCGAGGTCAAGGTGGGGGACTTCGTCTCCGTGGCGATCGAAGCCCTGGAGGACGGCTATGGCACCACCCGCCTGTCGCGCGACCGCGCCCGTAGGCTTGCGGCCTGGATGGACCTCGAGGCAGCCATGGAGGAAGGTCGCGTGGTCAAGGGCGTGATCCAGGGCAAAGTCAAGGGCGGGCTCACCGTCATGTGCAATGGCATTCGTGCCTTCCTGCCGGGCTCGCTGGTGGACATCCGGCCCGTGAAGGACACCACCCCTTACGAGGGCAAGGAGGCCGAGTTCAAGGTCATCAAGCTCGACCGCAAGCGCAACAACGTGGTGGTCTCGCGCAAGGCCGTGCTGGAGGAAAGCATGGGCGCCGAGCGCGAGGCCCTGCTCGCTAGTCTCAAGGAGGGCGCCATCGTCAAGGGCGTGGTCAAGAACATCACCGACTATGGCGCCTTCGTCGACTTGGGCGGCATCGATGGGCTGCTGCACATCACCGACCTGGCCTGGCGGCGTGTCAAGCACCCCAGCGAGGTGGTCAATGTCGGTGACGAGGTCACCGCCGTGGTGTTGAAGTTCGATCAGGAGAAAAACCGCGTCTCCCTGGGCTTGAAGCAGCTCGGCGAGGACCCCTGGATTGGCATCTCCCGCCGCTACCCGCCGGGCACCCGGCTGTTCGGACGCGTGGCCAACCTCACCGACTATGGTGCCTTCGTCGAGATCGAACCGGGCATCGAGGGTCTGGTGCACGTCTCCGAGATGGACTGGACCAACAAGAACGTCAACCCCTCGAAGGTCGTGCAACTGGGCGACGAGGTCGAAGTCATGGTGCTGGAGATCGACGAGGAACGTCGCCGGATCTCCCTGGGCATGAAGCAATGCAAACCCAACCCCTGGGAAGAGTTCGCCATGAATTACAAGAAAGGCGACAAGGTCAGGGGTCAGATCAAGTCGATCACCGATTTCGGCATCTTCATCGGGCTGCCCGGCGGCATCGACGGTCTGGTGCACCTGTCCGATCTGTCCTGGAGCAAGCCGGGTGAGGAGGCCCTGCGCGACTTCAAGAAGGGTGACGAAGTCGAGGCGGTGGTCCTGGCAATCGACGTCGAGAAGGAGCGCATCTCGCTGGGCATCAAGCAGCTCGAGGGCGACCCCTTCAACAGCTTCATCGCCACCCACGACAAGGGCAGCATCGTCAAGGGTACGGTCAAGTCGCTCGACGCCAAGGGCGCGGTCATCCAGCTCACCGACGAGGTGGACGGCTACTTGCGCGCCTCCGAGGTGTCGCGCGACCGGGTCGAGGACATCCGTACCCACCTGAAGGAGGGTGACGAGGTCGAAGCGATGATCATCAACATCGACCGCAAGAATCGTCAGATCAACCTCTCGATCAAGGCCAAGGATGCCGCCGAGCAAGCCAGCGCGCTGCAGAAGCTGGCGGCAGAGCAGTCTACTGGCACGACCAACCTCGGCGCCCTGCTCAAGGCCAAGCTCGACAACAAGAACGCCGAGTCCTGATTCGGAAGCGCGATGACGAAGTCGGAGCTGATCGCCCGGCTGGCGGCGCGTCATCCCCATCTGGTCGCGGCGGATGCCGAGTTGGTCGTCAAGACCATCCTCGATGCGATGACCCAGAGCTTGGTCGAAGGCAAGCGCATCGAGATCCGCGGGTTCGGGAGTTTCAGTCTCAACTTCCGTCCCCCGCGCATGGGGCGTAACCCCAAGACCGGCGAAAAGGTCTACGTGGCGGGCAAGTATGTCCCGCACTTCAAGGCGGGCAAAGAGTTGCGCGACCGCGTAGATTACAAGGATCGCTGATGTCCGCTTGGACACAACAACGATCGGCGCCCGGGAAAGGCGCCGATTTTGTTTGCGGCTGATCGATGGAGCTAGAGGCCTGGCACCTGCTTGTGCTGCCGCTGTTCTTCGCCCTGGGCTGGCTCGCCGCGCGGGTGGACATCCAGCACGTCATGCGCGAGTCGCGTGCCGTGCCCGCCTCCTATTACAAGGGGCTCAATTACCTGCTCAACGAACAGCCCGATAAAGCCATCGAGGCCTTCGTCGAGGTCGCCCGTCTCGACCCGGACACCTTGGAGCTGCACTACGCCCTGGGGGCGCTTTTCCGCCGCCGTGGCGAACTCGATCGTGCCATCCGCATCCACCAGAACCTGGTCGACCGCAGCGACCTCAATCAACGTGAGCGGGAGAAGGCCCTCTACGAATTGGGCCAGGACTTCCTCAAGGCCGGGCTGCTCGACCGGGCCGAGACGATCTTCAAAAATCTGCAATCCGGCAGCCATGCCATAGACGCGCTGAGTCACTTGCTCGACATTTATGTCTTGGAGAAGGAATGGACGCAGGCGATCATGACCGCGCGTCGCTTGGAAAAGCTGGGCTGCCCCTCGCGCTTTGCCGAGATCGCCCACTACCACTGCGAGCTGGCACTCAATGCCCTGCTCAACCAAGACACGGAGGGCGCACGCAGCCATCTCAAGGAAGCGCGTGCCGTCAACCGGAAATCCGCGCGAGCGGTGCAGCTCCTCGGTGACCTAGAGGCGCAGATGGGGCACAGCGAGCTGGCGATTGCCGCCTGGCGGGAGATGGAGACGGTCAATCCGGCTTACATCCCCCTCGTTGCCGAACGGCTCTTCCAGGCATACAAAAAACTTGACCGGGCTGAGGCCGGGATCGCCCTGCTCAAGGGCTATATGGCCCGCCAGGCGAGCGCGGATCTGTTCCAAACCCTATTCTTGGCCGTGCAGACCACTCACGGCTGGTCCGCCGCACGCGAAGTCGCCGCCGAGGCCCTGCGCGCCCATCCTAGCCTACGCATCCTCGACGCATACTTACAGGCCGTCAACGCCGAGTCGGCACAGGCTGACATCGAGGCGCAACTGGCCCAGGACCTCGTGCACAAGCACGCCTCCCGCACGACCTACTACCAATGCCGCGAGTGCGGTTTCAAGGCGCGCCAGTTCTTCTGGCAATGCCCGGCCTGCGCCCGCTGGGAGAGCATACCGCCCGAGCGCATCGAACATGACTGAGCCACGCCTCATCGTCGCCCTCGACTTTCCGGACGCCACAAGCGCACTGGCACTCGCCGAGCGACTCGACCCGCGCATGGCACGCCTGAAGGTGGGCAAGGAGCTGTTCGTCGCTGCCGGCCCCGAGCTGATCCGCGCACTCACCGACCGAGGACATCAGGTCTTCCTCGATCTCAAATTCCATGACATCCCCAACACGGTTGCCGCCGCCTGCCGTGCGGCCGCCCGTCTGGGGGTATGGATGCTCAACGTGCATGCGAGCGGGGGGCTCAGGATGATGCAGGCGGCGCGGGCCGCCCTCAATGGGCTGCCGGCACCACCGCGCCTGATCGCCGTCACCGTACTGACCAGCCTTGGCCGCCAGGACCTCGCCCAAATTGGCCTCGACCTTAAGCCCGAGACGCAGGTGCTACGACTCGCCTGTCTCGCCGCAGCAGCGGGCTTGGACGGCGTGGTGTGTTCCGCGCGCGAGGCACCCTTGTTGCGGCGCGAGCTGGGCCCGGACTTCCTGTTGGTCACCCCTGGGGTGCGTCCGGCGGGAAGTTCGACAGACGACCAGCAGCGGGTGCTCACGCCAGCTCAAGCCTTGCAGGCGGGCGCCGATTACCTCGTGGTGGGGCGCCCCATCACCCAAGCAGCGGACCCTGTCGCGGCCTTGCAACGCATCCATGATGAAATTCGACTCGCTTTGGGAGAAAACGCATGAAGATCACCGTCATCGGCACCGGCTATGTGGGCCTCGTCACCGGCACCTGCCTGGCTGAAGTGGGCAACGAGGTCATGTGTCTGGACGTAGACCCGCGCAAGATCGACATCCTGCGCTCCGGCGGCATCCCCATCTACGAACCGGGCCTGGAGGACATGGTCAAGCGCAACAGCGCCGCCGGCCGCCTGTTCTTCACCACCGATGTCGAGGCGTCGGTGCACTTCGGCGACATCCAGTTCATCGCCGTGGGTACGCCTCCAGACGAGGACGGCTCCGCCGACCTGCAGTACGTGCTCGAGGCGGCCCGCAACATCGGCCGCCACATGACCGGCTTCAAGCTGGTGGTGGACAAGTCCACCGTCCCCGTGGGCACCGCCGACAAGGTCAAGGCGGCCATTCGCGAGGAACTCGACCGCAGAGGGGTCAACATCGACTTCTGCGTGGCCTCCAACCCCGAATTCCTGAAAGAAGGCGCCGCGGTGGAGGATTTCATGAAGCCCGACCGCATCGTCATTGGCACCGAGAGCGAGCGTGCCACCCAGATGCTGCGGCAACTCTATGCCCCCTTCCAGCGCAACCACGACCGGCTGGTGGTGATGGACGTGCGTTCGGCGGAACTCACCAAATATGCCGCCAACGCCATGCTGGCCACGCGCATTTCCTTCATGAACGAGCTGGCGCTGCTCGCCGAGAAACTGGGTGCCGACATCGAACAGGTGCGCCACGGCATCGGCTCCGACCCGCGCATCGGCTATCATTTCCTGTATGCCGGCTGCGGCTATGGTGGTTCCTGTTTTCCCAAAGATGTCAAGGCCCTGCGCCGTACCGCCGAGGAAGTGGGCGTGCCGCTGCGGGTGCTCGACGCGGTGGAGGCGGCCAACAACCGTCAGAAGCAGGTCCTGCTCGACAAGATCGTCGCCCGCTACGGCGAGGACCTGCACGGTCGGCGTTTCGCCCTCTGGGGCCTGGCCTTCAAACCCAACACCGACGACATGCGCGAGGCCCCAAGCCGGACAGTGCTCCAAGGCCTATGGCAGCGCGGAGCGATGGTCTCGGCCTATGATCCCGCAGCCATGGAGGAGACCCGCCGCATCTATGGGGAACGCGCCGACCTTCAGCTCGTCGATAGCCCAATGGACGCCCTCAAGGGGGCAGAGGCCCTGATCATCGTCACCGAGTGGAAGGTCTTCCGTAGCCCCAATTTCGAGACCATGAAGAACCTCCTCAAGGAGCCGGTGATCTTCGATGGCCGTAACTTGTATGATCCCAAGGCCATGCGCGAGCTGGGCTTTGCCTACTATCCCATTGGCCGGCCGCTCGGCAGGGAGGGGTGAGGCGTGAGGGGTGAGGGCTATCGTAGCATCGAGGACTTCGTCGGCAACACCCCGCTGGTGCGCCTGCGGCGGCTGCCGGGCGAGACCTCGAACGTCATTCTTGCCAAGCTGGAAGGCAACAATCCGGCCGGCTCGGTCAAAGACCGGCCGGCCTTGTCCATGATCATTCGCGCCGAGGCGCGCGGCGAGATCAAGCCTGGCGACACCCTGATCGAGGCCACCAGCGGCAACACCGGCATCGCTCTAGCCATGGCTGCCGCCATCCGCGGTTATCGCATGGTGCTCATCATGCCCGAACACCTATCCATCGAACGCCGCCAGACCATGCGCGCCTTTGGCGCCGAGATCATCCTGACCCCCAAAGAGGGCGGCATGGAAGCCGCGCGCGACTTGGCCGAACAGATGGTGCGCGAGGGCAGGGGGGTGATGCTCGATCAGTTCTCCAACCCCGACAACCCCATGGCCCACTATCTGGGCACCGGCCCCGAGATCTGGCGTGACACCGGCGGACGCGTCAGCCACTTCGTCTCCAGCATGGGCACCACCGGCACCATCATGGGCTGCTCACGTTACCTCAAAGAGCAAAACCCGCAGGTGCAGATCATCGGCGTGCAGCCGGAGGAGGGGGCGCAGATCCCAGGCATCCGCAAGTGGCCGCCGGAATACGTACCCAAGATCTGCGACTTCAGCCGCATCGACCGCATGATTTATGTCAATCAGGCCGATGCCGAGGAGACGACACGCAGGCTCGCGCGCGAGGAAGGCATCTTTGCCGGCATCTCCTCCGGCGGCGCCCTGTGGGCGGCCTTGCAGGTCAGCCGTGAGGTGGAGAACGCAGTCATCGTCACCAT
>CALAMX010000163.1 GCA_937925755.1 uncultured Burkholderiales bacterium | reverse complement strand
TTTCTCCACCAGGCTGGCCAGGTTAACGCTCTCCAGGTACTTGTAAATGTGCGCGTTGAGGTTGGTCCACAGCTCGTGCGTCATGCACTCGTGGTCGTCGTGACAGTTGCCTAACCCGCCGCACTGGGTGGCGTCGATGGGCTCATCCACGGCACGGATGATGTCGGCCACCGAGATCTCCGACATGGGACGCGCCATGATGTAACCACCGCCTGGGCCGCGTACGCTGTCGACGATGCCCTGCCGGCGCAAGCGACCGAATAGCTGTTCCAGATAGGATAGGGAGATCTTCTGCCGCTCGCTAATGCCAGCCAGGGTGACTGGGCCCCGGTTCTGGCGCATGCCCAGATCTATCATCGCCGTCACCGCGAAACGTCCTTTGGTCGTCAGCCGCATGATCCACTCCTCTCAACCAACTACTCTGCGCATGCTACTAAACCCGATAAATTTTGTCAACTATTATTGATTGAGGGCGCACTGTCAGTCGACGATCTTGTTCAGGTAATCCGGATCAAATCGATCCTCCGCACGCTGGATCGTCTCCACCTGACCTCCCAACCGCTTGAGCTCCGCGAGGATGGCCTCCAGACGTTTGTCGGTCGTCACCGAGTGATCGATCAGGCCGTGGATGGCCTTGACCACCGGGTCGTTCATGTCGCTGCTCACCGCATAGGCGGAAAAGCCCAGCTTGTTCGCCGCCGCCTCGCGTGCGCGGTCCTTCTCGTCGATGATGCGCGCCGGGATGCCCACGGCGGTGGCGCCGGGTGGCACGTCCTTGACCACCACGGCATTGGAGCCAATCTTTGCCCCGGCACCTATGGTGATCGGGCCTAAAACCTTGGCCCCGGCACCGATGATCACCCCCGGCCCCAGCGTGGGATGGCGCTTACCCTTCTGCCAGGATGTGCCGCCCAAGGTCACGCCGTGGTAGAGGGTACAGTCGTCGCCCAGCTCGGCCGTCTCGCCGATCACCACCCCCATACCATGGTCGATGAAGACCCGGCGCCCGATCTTGGCCCCGGGGTGGATCTCGATGCCCGTGAACCAGCGCGCCAGGGCCGAGGAGAAGCGCGCCAGCCATTTGAGGTTCCAGTTCCAAAGGCGATGCGACAGCCGGTGCCATAGCACGGCATGCACACCGGGATAGGTGGTCAACACCTCGAAGAAGGTGCGCGCCGCCGGATCGCGCTCGAATACCACCGAAATGTCCTCGCGCAGGCGCCGGAACATGGAATATGACGATACGTTAATCTGTAATCGAGACCGCGCAGTATGCGATTCCCGAGTAAACGAGTCAATTATGATCGGCCGCGCACGGCGTTGAGGATACCCCGCCAGATGGCCACCTCCTCCTTTTCCAGACCGGCGCGGGCGAAGAAGCGGCGTAGTCGTGGCATCAGCCGCTTGGGATGGCGCGGGTCGAGAAAGCCGATCGCCGTGAGCACCGTCTCCAGCTCCGCCAACAAGGCTTCGACTTCCTCATGGCGGGCCGTCTCGAACGCCGGCAGCGGCAGCACCGCGTCCTCCAGGGTGCAGCGCAGCTCGTAGGCGAGCACCTGGACGGCGGCGGCCAGATTGAGCGACATGTAGTCTGGGTTGGCCGGGATGTTGATCAGCCACTGGCATTTCGCCAGTTGCGTGTTGCTCAGCCCATAGGTCTCCGAGCCAAAGACCAAGGCCACCGGCCCGATGCGCGCACGGGCGAGCAGCTCGGGGGCGGCCTGGCGTGGGGTATAGGCGGGATGCGGCAGATCGCGCCGGCGGCTGGTGGTGGCTGCGGTCAGGATCGCCCCGTGCAGGGCCGCATCCAACGTGTCGCAAACGACGGCCCGGTCGAGCACATCCACCGCACCCGAAGCCCGCGCACGCGCCTCGGCATCGATCTCACAGCGCGGATTGACCAGGTAGAGACGGGCAAGCCCCATCACCTTCATCGCCCGCGCCACGCCGCCAAGGTTGCCTGGATGGCTGGTCTCGACCAGCACCACGCGGATGTCGTCCAGGGGGCTGTCCGGCTTCAGGGTAGAATCCGTCGCTGTCATTCGCATTCGTACTCCGTCATCCCATGCATCCCATGCTCAACACAGCGGTCCGTGCCGCACGGCGGGCCGGCGCCATCATCAGCCGCGCCAGCCTGGACATCGACCTCATCAACGTGCGCGCAAAGCGGGAAAACGACTTCGTCAGCGAGGTCGATCACGCCGCCGAGCAGGCCATCATCGAGACCCTGCTCGCTGCCTATCCCAAACATGCCATCCTAGCCGAGGAATCCGGCATCGTTGGCGAATCGGAATACCAGTGGGTGATCGACCCGCTCGACGGCACCACCAACTTCCTGCACGGTTTCCCCCAGTATGCCGTCTCCATCGCCCTCTTGCACAAAGGGCAGCTCGCCCACGCAGTCGTGTTCGACCCCACCCGCAACGAGCTCTTCACCGCCAGCCGCGGACGCGGGGCCTTCCTCAACGAGCGACGCATCCGCGTCTCCAAGCGCGACAAGCTCAAGAGCGCGCTCATCGGCACCGGCTTCCCTTTTCGCGACTTCACCCACCTGGACGCCTACATGGGGATGTTCCGCGACCTGACGCAGAACACGGCGGGCCTGCGCCGGCCAGGCTCCGCTGCCCTGGACCTCGCCTGGGTCGCCGCCGGGCGCACCGACGGCTTCTTCGAGATCGGACTGAACATCTGGGACATCGCTGCCGGTTGCCTGCTGATCCTGGAGGCCGGCGGGCTGGTGAGCGACTTCGCCGGCGAAGAGGGCTATCTCCAAAGCGGCCACGTCGTTGCCGGCACGCCCAAGGTCTTCGCCCAACTGTTGCAGGCGATCTCGCCGCATGTGACGCCGGCGCTCAAAGGGTGAGTGGTTCAGTACTTCCCGGAAAACTTTGCTTGACGCCAAGCGGGTGAGGCCTACAATGGCTGCGTCGTTTCTCGAAAGGTTTGTTTTTTGATGTTCAATGGTCTGATCGATCTGCCTTGGTGGGGCTACGTCCTCGTTACCCTGCTGCTCACCCACATCACCATCGCCAGCGTCACCATCTTCCTGCACCGCGCCCAGGCGCATCGAGCGCTGGAGCTGCACCCGCTGGTCAGCCACTTCTTCCGCTTTTGGCTATGGCTCACCACCGGCATGATCACCAAGCAATGGGTGGCCATCCACCGCAAGCACCACGCCAAATGCGAGACCCCCGAGGACCCGCACAGCCCGCAGGTGCTGGGTCTCCGCAAGGTGCTCTGGCAGGGGGCGGAGCTCTACAAGACCGCTGCCAAGAACGCCGAAACCCTCGAGCGCTACGGCCACGGCACGCCGGATGATTGGCTCGAGCGCCACCTCTATACACCGCACAACTTCCTCGGCATCGGTCTGATGTTCATCGTCGACGTGGTGTTGTTCGGGCCGCTCGGCATCACCCTGTGGGCGGTGCAGATGCTGTGGATCCCTTTCTTCGCTGCTGGCGTCATCAACGGCCTGGGCCACTACTGGGGCTATCGCAACTATCTCACCGAAGATGCCAGCACCAACATCTTTCCCTGGGGCATCCTGATCGGCGGAGAA
>CALAMX010000162.1 GCA_937925755.1 uncultured Burkholderiales bacterium | reverse complement strand
ACGACGGAGACGGTGGGTTCAGACATCGGTGTCGTATCCGAGCTCGCGCTGCAGGGGCGCGATCAAGGGCAGGATGCGCTCGATCGCCTCGGGGTTGCTCTCCTTCCACTTGCTCTTCTTCGGTGTGCCCTTGACCACGCTGGTGGGGCGCAAGTTGGCGCAGCGGGCGGCGAGCTCCGCGGTGAAGGGAATGCCCAGCCGTTCGAAGGCCTGGTGAAACATCTCCACCGGCCGCTCGAAGATGTCCTCATAGCGCAGGTGGATCCACTGCTCGGGCGGGATCGTCCGCTTCGCCTCCAAGGCCAGACGGTTGGCGCTAAGCCACTGGAAGGCACAGACCTCCTCCAGTCTCGCGTGGTTGTAGTCGCGCCAGCCGGGCGGCAGGAAGAAGCACCACTCGCGGAATTCGCCGCCATTGATCGCCACCTCCTCGGGGAATGGCCCAAAGAACTGCGTGAGTTCGAAGCGGCCATCCACCCGCCCCATACGCCAGCCATCCATCATGGAACTGATGTTGTCGCGCCCGTCGCGCTGGATGAAGACGAACTTCGCCTGCGGAAACAGCGCATGCAGATAAGGGATGCGCATGACGTTGATGCAGGTCTTGTCCAGCACCCAGCCCTGGCCCAGGCGGGCGAAGAAATAGCGCAGCGCGGCGTGCCGATGCTCCGGTCGGGCATGTTCCGCGCCGGCCGCCTCGGAGTGCCAGCCGTTGTTCAACGGCCCGTAGAGGCCGTTCCAGAACTGCGGGATCTCCCAGCCGAATTTCAAGAACCGTGGGGCCGCTGCGAGGGTTTCATAGGTGATGGTGGTGCCCGAGCGCGAGCAACCCACAACGAACACCGGGTCGGGCATCGTCGGGCGGGTGAGGTCGTACCACAGCCCGCGCAGCTCACAGCGGAGCGCCCGGAGGTTCTTGGCGCGGATCTCCGGGTCGAGCAGCTTGTAGAGCTTGCGGATTTTTGCGATCGGCACTCTCACACTCGAGTTCGCTAGAGGTCCGGGAAATGGCGCAGGGCCAGCACCACCCTCTGCGCATCCGCCATGGCCTGCTGTGCATCACTTCGACCGAACATCTGCTCGGGGATGAGGTCGATCTCGCCATAGAAGGCGATTTCCCGGTCCCGGCGCAGCCGGCGGGAGATGTTGGCCAGGTCAGGCAGCTCGCTCTGCAGGTCGAGCGGGAACTTCCCCATGTGTTCCAACAGGATCGCGCCGACGTCGTGCCATTTGGGCGGATCGATGCCCACCCAGCGCAGCATGCCTTTGAGCACGAGCTCGACCAGCTCCTGAGCCTCGCGCACCACATCGGGATAGGCCTCGGCCTGCATCAGGGTCTGTAGCGCCAGCATGCGTTTGCGCGCGCGAAGAAAATAGCTGCGGGCGAGTTCGTCTGCGGTCATAGCGTGATGCGCTCACCCCAGCGGTAGTCGGGTTTGAGTTCCCAGTAGTAACCCCCACCCCGGTACACACGGCGTGCGCCCATGGCCTGCAGACGCGCCGCCAGGGCATCCAGATGGGTGCGTAACAGGCCGCCTTCGTCGATCATGATGCGCGCCTGATCGATCATGTCCAAATCGAGCAGGCTGCCCAGGGCCAGCTCCTGCGGCGTCTTCAGGATAGGCATGAGATAGGTGTTCACCCCCTTTTGCCGGGCTTCGTGCAAAAGGTGGGCGATGCGCTGGTCCACCTGCTCGAATTCGATGCTGCGCGCCCGGCGGCCGTGCGGAAGGTCGGAAGCCACCAGCAGTAGGTCGACGTCGGAGTCCGGCCTGGGCGTGCCGCGGGCAACCGAGCCGAACACCGCCAGGGCCTTGAGCCGATCGCCGTAAACCGCGCGGCAGGCGGCGGGCAGGGCATCGAGGATGTGGTCGAAGACTTCCAGGTACATGAGAAGCGGTGTCGGTGCGGGATGTCAGTATAGCGGCCTGTGCTCAGAGGGCTGGACCATGGCCGCGCCACGCCGGCGGCGGTGGCCGGCGATCTCGCCCAGGGCCGCGGCACAGCGCACCAGGTAAAAACGCCTACGTGCGGCGCTCAAGCCAGTGAGTGCCCCCAGGGCATAGCCGGCGAGCTTGCGGTATAGGTAAGGTGGCACCCCAGTGCGCTTGCCCTCGATGACCACCACCGAGGCACTGCGCTCATAGGCCTTGCGCATGAGGTAGCCTAGGCGCAGGCGTTCGAGATCGACATAGTGGTATTGCACCGCCTCCGGGACGTAGTACAGGCGCGCGCCCAGGGCGAGGCCGCGCTTGAGCCAGTCCATGTCCTCGGCGCCGCCCAGATCATGTCCCGTGGGTCCCAGCTCGGTTTTGAACGGGCCGATGCGCGCCAGCCAGTCGCGCCGTACCACGAGATTGCCACCGCCGGGCAGCGGACCGCTCGACGTCAGTACCCGCGCCTGCAGCCCAAAATCTTGCCGCGGGATGGGCAGGGGATAGATGCGATAGGGGCCGGTGTCGTGTACCCAAGCCGGCTCGCGCCCGTCCCAGTCCTGCAGGACACGGCCGCAGAAGATGTCCATGCCGGGGTTCTGCTCGATCGCCCGCGCCAGGGCGGTGAACCACTCTGCATCGATGCGGTGGTCGTCATCGACGAAGGCCACCCAGTCGGCCTCGATGCGAACGAGCGCGGCATTGAGGGCATGCGACTTGCCTGGGGTAGGGACGGCGAACCAGTCCAAGGGCAGCCGCTGCCCGGCGGTGTTCGTCCGCCGATAGGCTTCGAGCGTCTCGGCAGTGGTGTCGCTGCAGGCGTTGGCCACGACCAGCACATCCACTTCCCAGTCTTCTGGCCGATGTGCGGCGTTGAGCGAATCGAGCAGCCGGCCGAGCAAAGCGGCGCGGTTGTGGGTGCAGACGAGGACGGTCAGGCGCGCTCGCTCAGACATCGCTCGGGCGCGGGCCAAAGGCCCAGCCGTGGATCTGGCCGAGGAAGTAGGCAACGTTCATCTCCCGCCGCAGCGTGGCCACCCGCCCCTCGGCGCGCCATTGCTGCAGGACGGCGCGCAAAGCGCGCAGGAGCTGGCCGAACAGGTAGGGTGGCGGCAGGCGTGAGCCGTCACCGCGTTTACGGATGGCCTCCATGCGCCCCATGCGGTAATGTAGATCGAGGAAGTAACTGCGCGAGAGCTTCTCGGCTTGGATGCGATGATGGATGATGGCCTCCGGCGTCCACCAGACCCTGAGGCCGGTAGCGAGCAGACGGCGGTAGAAGTCTACCTCCTCGCCGCCGGTATTGTCGCTGCCCTTGCGGCCGAGCATGGCGTCGAACAAACCGATCTTTTCGCACACCGCCTTACGAAAGCCGAAGTTGCCGCCATAGAAGGGCGTGTAGGGATCGGTCAACGGCACGATCCCATCGGCGCGGTTCAGTTCGCCCAGGAAGCCCAGCAATTCGTCCTTGAGCCAGACCGGGCGCTTGTCCTCGAACAACACGCGGATGCGGCCGCCGAAGGCATCGGGGGCGTGGGCGCGGATCAATCGCTCGTAAGCGCACAGCCAATCCGGGTCAGGCGTCTCGTCGTCGTCCATGAAGATGACGTAGTCGCCGCGCGCCTCGGCAATCGCCCGGTTGCGCGCGTTCGATAGGCCCAGCTTCTCCTCGCGCACCACCCGTACCTGCCAGCCCGAGGGCCAGGCGTGGTGGGCGAGCAGTTCCGGCGTGGCGTCACGGCAGCCGTTGTCGATGATCAGGAATTCCCAGGAGGCTTCAGGTTGCCGGAGTGACCTGAGGTCCGCAAGTGTGCGCACGAGCCGATCGGCGTGATTATGAGTGCAAAGCGCAACGGTATAGGCGATGTCCATCACGCGGTTCCCATCAGGCGGCTTTTGAACCGGCCGAGGTAATAGCGCGCGGCGTATCCCACGCTGCCATCGTTGCTGCCTAGTCTGACTTTGCGCAGCAGCATGTCCGGCGTATCGGTGCCAAAGACATCGATGCGGCGGATCTGGAAACGATCCACGTCCCGGCGATTGAAGCCGGAACGAGTGGAGAAGGCGGCGCGATAACCGGCGGCACGGGTAGCGGCCACCACCCGCTCGTCCACATGGCCGAAGGGATAGGCGAGATAGGCGACCTCTTTGCCGAGCAGTTCGGCCAAGGCCCGGCGCGAGCCGGTCAACTGCGCGGCCAATTCCTTGTCATTCAGGGTGGGAAGGCTGGCGTGGCTGCGCGTGTGGGAGTGAAAACTCACGCCCCGCTTTTGCATGTCCCGGATCTCGTCGGCATCGAGCAGGGGATAGGTGGCCCCGTCGGGGTTGGAATCCCGCGTCCAGTGGTCCTCTTGGCCGATGAGGTCGCTGACCAAGAAGACGGTGAATGGCCAGCCCAGGCGCTCCATGACGGGCAGGGCATGCTCGTGCACGCCGCGAAAACCATCGTCGAAGGTCACCAGGATGGCGCCCTCGGGTAGCGGCGGACCACCTTCCAGCCAATCGACGAAGGCATCGATCCCAACCGCGCGAAACCCTTTGCGGGCTAGGGCCTCGATATGCGCGGAGAAATTGCGAGGAGAGATGCAATAGCGTGCCTCCCAGGCGTTGTGGGCCTCGCCCACCCGGTGATACATGAGCACGGGTACACGCGCGGCATGGCTCATCGTTTGCTCCAGTCCACGAGGCGGACGAGGCCGCTGAACAAGGGCGCGGGCAGCAGGGCGCTGGCCACGTAGGGCAGGTCCTTCGCCCGGAAGCTGCACACCAGGGCGCTGTGGCGGAAGAGCTTCTGGGCCGAGACCAGATCGCGCTTCCAAAAGGCCCGGTAGGCCTGGCGCAGGACCTGCCCTTCCGTGAGCTCCAGCAGTCGCTCGGCCGACAAATGGGCAACGAGCCGTGGATGCTCGCGCAGGAAGCGCTGTTGTGCATCGAGGGCGTCGAGCACCTGACGCCATTTGACCGCCGACACCTGACCCAGGTTGTGCCAGCGATAGAAGGCCAAAACCTCCGGCACCCGTTTGATGCGCGCTCCCGCCCCTAGGGCGCGCAGCCAGAAGTCGTAATCCATGGAGGCAAAGCGCCGCTCAGAAAAACCGCCAAGCCGTTCCACGAGTTCGCGTTTCACCAAGGCCGCATGGATGGGCCAGGGGCAGGTGCGCACGAAGTGGGCCGCGGTGTCCTCCGCCTCATAGGCCGGCGGGACATAGGGTTGGGCGGCGATGCCCTCACCCACGTTCTGCCAGCCGCAATAGGCTATATCGGTCTCATGTTCGACCATCGCCGCGTGAAGTCTTTCCAAGGCGTCGGGCCGCCACCAATCGTCGGCGTCGAGGAAGGCGATGTAGTCCCCGCGCGCCTGCTTGAGTCCGGTGTTGCGCGCAGGATAAGGACCTACCCGATTGGTGAAGTGCAGATGTAGCCGTCCAGCGTGCACCACGGCCAGTCGTTTGAGGACATCCTCCGATCCATCGGTGGAGCCGTCGTCCACCACGATGAGTTCGACGTTGCCAAGGCTTTGTCCCATGACCGAGGCCACTGCCTCCGCCACATAAGGCGCGGCGTTGTAGCAAGGCATGATGACCGAGATGAGCGGGTTGCCTGCGACCATGGCGGAGGCTCACGTTCGACGGTGCACAGGCCAATACACGGCGGCCAGACGTCGCCACAGACCGCGTGGCCGGGGGTGAGTGGTGCCCTGCATGAGGATGGAATGGCGACCCAGGCGCTTGGCATTCTGGGCCATGTTACGCTCGGTGTACATCAAAATGGGTACGACGGGGCCGGGGTGGGACTCGACCCGTGCAATGAATCGGTCCGGGCGCAAGTATCTCTCGTAATACTCGATCACCTGTGCACGCATGGCAGCGATCTGCGTCTGTTCCATGGCCAATGCGTGACGCAAGGTGGCGATGAGCTCATCCAAGGTGTTGAAGGCCAGACAGTGGCGCCCCGGTTGCAGAGGTGGGTCCATCCACTCTGGATAGTTGGTGATGGGAATGGTCCCTACGGCCATCGCCTCGATGATGTTGTGGCACATGGGCATGACGATCCCCGGTGGGCTCAGGAAGAAATCCGCGCGCGCCAGAGTTGGTAGCCAGTCGGCGAACTCGATGCGCACCTGGCTTGATGCCGTCAGCACGACTCGCTGTAGATACTCCCCCTGCATGAGACGTTCGAGAGTAGAGGCGTCCTCGATCAGGATGCGCGCCTCACCCATGTGCTCGATCACGGCTTTGACAATGGGTTCACGGGGCAATTTCGTCTGTGGGTAGCGTACCCATACCCGTCGATAGTGCTCGGTGTCGCCGGAGAAGAACACCCGCATCTTGCGCTCGCAGCCCCGCAGATCGAGCAAGGTCGCCCGCGTCAGGCCCGCCTGCAACGGGTGCATGGGGAAGGGCATGATGATCGGATCGCTACGCCAGAAGGGTGAAAATAAGTCGAAGCGTGCCTCGATCCGTTTCGCCCAAGGCTGTCGCGCCAGGTCTGGATCGGCACGATCGTAGAGATAGAACATGCGGCTCGTGTCCCCAGCCGTGTGGTCGGCTAGCTCCAAACCCGGTAGGCGATAGACCAACTGACCGTATTTCTCCAAGGGCTTGTCGCCGAGATGAGGGTGCAGGCGAATGCGATAGCCCGCGTTGGCGAACACGTGCAGCAGGGCAAACAGCAGGCGACCTTGTTCGAGAAAGATCTCAGGGCCGTAGAAACGGGCGTAGAGCTGTTTCATCCACGTACGCAAAGGGCTGGGACGTTCCAGGTCGGCTTGTTATAGGTCGGCTCTTTGCCTGCATCGACCTCCAGCAGCCTCCGATCGAGCATGCGGGCCAGGATGTGCGCCGGCGCGCTGTGCCATTCCATGCACGCGTCCAAGGGCTGCTGGTGACAGCCGGGGTGTATGATCCAGCGGCACAATGTGAGGGCATGACTGGCACTGGGGTCTTTCGCAACCAGGGCCGTATCCTCCGACAGGGGCCGTGCCTCACCATCACCTCGTCGGTGAAAGGCGCCCTTGCCCACCATGGCAGAGAGGGTCTCGCCACGGACAGGATCATGCACCACGCCTGCCACGGGGCGTCGATCCTCTATGAGGCTGATGTCGATGGTGAAGCCCGCACCGGGCTGCCCCAAGGCCGGCTCGCCATCCAGCGGGTCGATCAGCCAGAAATGATTCCACCGCCTTCGCTGTTCATAGGGTACCTCGGTATCGAGACGGCAGACGACCGGGATTTCAGGAGCTAGAGTGCGCAACCCTTCAGAGAGCTGTTTGGCCGTTTTTTCCAATACGGCGTGTATGGCGACGTCATGGCCCAGGGCTAGCCGGGCACGGATCGCGATGCGGTCGGCGAGAGATGGTGGACTGCCTTCGCCGGTCATGGCCCAATGCAGGTGGGCCAATGACTCGGCTGCCGTCCGTGCGACCGCCTCGATGGCTGCCAGGTCCATCCAGCGGATACGGGTGACATTGGCCTTGGGAAAGGGTTGCTCGGGAATCGGTTTGCCCAGGAACGGGCAGAGTTTTTCCCAACCTTCCCCCCCTGTGATGTCAATCACCAGCAAATCCTGCGGGCGATGGGCGAAATATTCCATTACACCGTTGACAAAGCGTTCATAACCGGCAGCGAACTTCTCCCGGTCGAACACCGGGGTGCCATACAGGTCCATGAACAAACGGTTATGGGCCTCGTTTTGTTTCGCCGCCAGTTTATCGGTGAATTGTTTTTGGCAGGATCTGAGCCAGGATTCCCGTTCGCGTACCGTTAGGATGAACTTGGCGCCCGGGTAGGCCCGATCGAGCTCGCGGTAAAAACTGGGGATGGGCGTGTCGGTGAGGGCGTCGAAATTTTCCAACCACGCGGGGTCGATCGAGGTCAGATCGCCTGGCACATAGCGTTCGATGCCGGGGTAATCCTTGGTCCGGTAGCCGAGGATCTCCAGCGCATG
>CALAMX010000161.1 GCA_937925755.1 uncultured Burkholderiales bacterium | reverse complement strand
ACGGCAGCCGCAGCGATACGGATCTTGAGGGCGTCGCCGTGGGTTCCGGCCAGCTCACTGCGGGCAGCGCCGGGCTGGACATGGATACACAGGCGTGTCCCGCCGTCGCTGGCGGGCGCAAGCCAGTGGGGTAGCGCCGCGGCCATCAGTGGATGAGCCCCAAGGCCCAGCGCTCCAGCCCCGCCACCGGTGCAATCAACAGCAGTTGGATGAGGATCAGGGCGACCAGCGGCGAGAGGTCTATGCCGCCCACGTGAGGAATGAAACGCTGTAGCGGGGCGAGACAGGGTCGGGCCAGGGCATAGAAGACCGGGGCGTGTGGTGAGAAGGGATTGATCCAGGACAACACGGCCTGGATCAGGATCAGACCCATGAGGACGTACAGGGCCAGACGCAGGGCGGCGGCGAGCGCGATTGCCAGAAAGCCTGGCCAAACCTGGGCGCCAGCGATCAGGAAGGGATAGCCGTCGAGCCAGTACACGCTCAGCACCGATAGTAACTCGGCCAGGTAAAAGAGGAGCAGGCTGGCAAGGTCGAGCCCGAGCAGGCCGGGGATCATCCGCCGGGCGGGGCGCACGGCGAAGTCGGTGACCCGGACGATGAACTGGGCGAAAGGGTTGTGAAAAGGTACCCGCGTCCATTGCATGTAGAAGCGCAGCCCGAAGGCGATGGCGATGAGGTCGAAACAGGTGCGCAGGAGGAATTGCAGGGCGTCGGTGAGCATCAGGAACCCCTGCCGAGAAGCTCACCCAGCTCGCGGCTACGCAGCGCCGCTGCACGCACCGCCTCGAGCACGGTCGCTTTGACGTGATGGCCCTCCAAGACCTGGATCCCGCGCTCGGTGGTGCCCCCCTTGGAGGTCACCCGGCTGCGCAGATCCACGGGTGAGGCACCGTCCTTGATGGCCAGGACCGAGGCGCCGAAGAAGGTGGCCAGCGCCAGCTGCCGCGCCGTATCGGCGGCAAGCCCCAGGTCGATGGCGGCCTCTTCCAGCGCCTCGATGAAGTAGAACACATAGGCCGGTCCGCTGCCGGAGACGGCGGTGATGACGTCGAGCTGCCCCTCGTCCTGCACCCAGACCACGCTGCCCACCGCCTCCATGACCCGGCTGGCCTGTTCGCGCTGGGCGGGGATCACGCCGGGCAGGGCGTAGAGCCCGGTGATGCCGGCACCGACCAAGGCCGGCGTGTTGGGCATGGCCCGCACCACCGCGGGGTGCCCGCCGAGCCAACGCGAGATATCGGCAGCACGCACACCGGCGGCAACGGAAAGAATGAGCTGTCCTGGATAAGGTGTGGGCAGAGTCGCAAGGGCCGCACGTAGTTGTTGCGGCTTGACCGCCAGAACCAGGACATCGGCCTGCTCGAGGCGGGGGCCGTCGTGCTCCAGCACCTGGACCGGAAATCTTTCCTTGAGCCAGGCGCGCCGGGCGGGGTCGAGTTCGACCACGACCATGTCCTCGCCGCGAAAGCCCTTGCTGAGCAGACCGCCCATGAGCGCGGCTGCCATGTTGCCGCCGCCGAGGAAACCCAGTTTCATCCCCTTCGATTCCCCATGATTTCGCTAGGCCGCCGGGCCCCATCCGACCTCGGTCGAGCCATGTATCGGCGCATTCTAGTATCCGGTCCCGCCATCCGATCTGTGGATGGTCACCCTCGGCGCGCGCCGAAGATGGCCGTGCCCACCCTGATTATGGTAGCGCCTTCGGCGATGGCTGACTCCAGATCCTGCGACATGCCCATCGACAAGGTGTCCAGGCGAAGACCCTCCGTCCGTGCCTGGCGCAGCAGTTCGGCCAGCACATGGAAATATCCGCGCTGGGTGGCAGGGTCGAGGCTTGGCGGCGGGATGGTCATGAAGCCGCGCAGTTGCAGACGGGGCAGGCCGGCCACCTCTCGGGCCAGTGCGATTGCTGCCTCGGGCGGTACCCCACGTTTGCTCGCTTCGCCGCCGACGTTGACCTGGACGCAGACCTGCAAAGGTGGCAGGTGCTCGGGCCGCTGCCATGAGAGCCGCTCGGCGAGTTCCAGACGGTCGATACTATGAATCCAGGCGAAGTGTTCCGCCACCGCACGGGTCTTTTTGCGCTGCAGCGGCCCGATGTAATGCCACTCGATGGCCAAGTCGTCGAGCGCCGCCTGTTTGGCGAGGGCCTCTTGCACATAGCTTTCGCCGAAGGCCCGCTGACCGGCCGCATAGGCCGCCCGGATGAGGTCTGCTGGCTGCGTCTTGCTCACCGCCAACAGCTGCACGGTCGCCGGGTCGCGCCCGGCCTCGGCGCAGGCTGCTTGGATGCGCGCGTGCACGGCTTGCACAGCCGTTGCAACCATACTCATAATGGACGCTATCTTCAGCCGCGATCTATGGAATTGTAATGGAAATCGCTGATCTTCTAGCCTTTACGGTCAAGAGCAATGCCTCTGACCTTCACCTCTCGGCAGGCCTGCCCCCGATGATCCGCGTGCATGGCGACATTCGGCGTATCAACGTGCCGCCGTTCGACCACAACACAGTCAAGGGGATGATCTATGACATTATGACCGATGCCCAGCGCAAGGCCTACGAAGAGCACCTCGAGACCGATTTTTCCTACGAAATACCCGAGCTGGCGCGTTTCCGGGTCAACGCCTTCAACCAAGCACGTGGTTGCGGCGCAGTATTCCGGGTCATCCCGAGCAAGGTGCTCACCCTGGAGGAGCTCCAGGCACCCGCGATCTTCAAGAACATCGCCGAGCAGCCGCGCGGACTCGTGCTGGTGACCGGACCGACCGGCTCAGGTAAGTCCACCACGCTGGCGGCCATGCTCGACTACATCAATGAGACACAGCACGGTCATATCCTGACGATCGAAGACCCGATCGAATTCATCCATCAGAGCAAGAAATGCCTCGTCAACCAGCGCGAGGTGGGGCCACACACCCACGGCTTTGCCAATGCACTGCGCAGCGCCCTGCGCGAGGACCCGGACGTGATTCTGGTGGGCGAGATGCGCGACCTGGAGACCATACGGCTGGCGCTCACTGGCGCCGAGACTGGTCACCTGGTGTTCGCCACGCTGCACACCAGTTCCGCGGCCAAGACCATAGACCGCATCGTCGATGTCTTCCCAGCGGCAGAAAAAGACATGGTGCGTTCCATGCTCTCGGAGAGCCTGCGCGCAGTCATCTCGCAGACCCTGATCAAACGCAAGGATGGCAACGGCCGAGTGGCTGCGCATGAGATCATGATCGGCACTCCTGCCATTCGCAACTTGATCCGTGAAAACAAGGTGGCACAGATGTACTCCGTCATTCAGACCGGCCAATCGCAGGGCATGCAGACGCTGGACCAATCCCTGATGGACTTGGTCAGACGCAACATCATCGCACCCAGCGAGGCCCGGACTGTAGCGGTCAATAAAGACATGTTCCCCGGCTAGGGGAGTTTGCTAGGGAAGCTCTGCATAACTGACTGCGCTGGCGCATCGCTGCCTTACGCGGTCTTGGCTTCGGCCGCTCGGCTTCGCTTCGCTTAATCTGCGTAGGAGCGACGAAAGTCGCGACCAATTGCGACCTACATCGACCAACGCGGTGCATATCAAGACATGTCGCGGCTCTCGCCGCTCCTACACCTGCCGTGCCGATCTCGACGGAACGATCTGTAGGAGCGACCAGTAGGAGCGCGGCGGGCGGTGTGGCATCACGATGATACGTCTGGCATCCGGCGGCTCCGGGCACTCAATCTCGGTCGCCGGGTTATGCAGAGCGTCCTAGGGAAGCTCTGCCTGCCTGACTGCGCGGGCGCAACGCAGCGTGATCAAGCTGCGCGATCCCACATCAGGCGTGCGCATAGAGCTTGCGATAGAGACCCTCCTGTGCCATGAGGCTGGCGTGGTCGCCTTCTTCGACGATGCGACCGTTTTCGAACACCAGGATGCGGTCGGCCTGGCGCACGGCAGACAGCCGGTGGGCGATGATGAGCGTCGTGCGGCCGCGCAGGAACTCTGCCAGGGCGCGGTGCACCGCCCGCTCGGTCTCGGTGTCCAGAGCCGAGGTGGCCTCGTCGAGGATGACCACCTTGGGCTCGGTCAGTACCATGCGGGCGATGGCCAAGCGCTGGCGTTGCCCGCCGGAAAGCCGCACGCCGCCCTTGCCGATCAGCGTATCGAGTCCCATCGGCATCTCCGCCACAGTCTCGCGCAGTTGCGCAATCTCCAGCGCCTGCCACAGCCGAGCATCATCGAATTCACGGCCCATCGTCAGGTTCTCCCGCACGCTGGCGTTGAACAACACGGGATGCTGCAGGACCACACCAACGTGTTCGCGCACCGTCGGCCAGCCAATCGCCTCCACCGGCGTATCGCCGTAATAGATGCGACCACTTTGCGGCGGGTAGAGCCCGAGCAGTGTCTGAACCAACGTCGATTTGCCACCGCCCGAGGCACCGACCAGGGCGACCTTTTCACCTGGCGCGATTTCGAGATCGACCCCGTCGAGCACCCGTTCGCCGTCGCCGTAGGCAAAACTCACGCCCGCAAGGCGCAGCCCTACCGTGGTCCGAGTGGCAAAGGGATTCGACCCCGCCGCGTTCTCCTCGACGGACTTGAGGCTCAGCAGGGCATTGATTCGCCCGAGTGCGGCGTTGGCTGCATACCAGGCATACTGGATGTTGATGATCTCCTGCACTGGGCTCATCATGAACCAGAGATATCCGAATACCGCCATCATCTCGCCGATGCTCAGACCAGAGAACACCACCATGAGCATCGCCAGGCCGCGGAAGACATCGAACCCGGCCAGGAAGATGAAGAAGGAAAGGCGGTTCATCGCGTCCGACTTCCAGGCAAAGGCCGCGGCCTGGGTGCGGATGTCGGCAGCACGCTCAATCACTCGCCGTAGGTAGTGCCGCTCCCGGTTCATCGCGCGTATTTGCGCCAGGCCATCCAAGGTCTCGGCAAGCGCCTCTTGGAAGATCTCGATGGCGGAATTCTCCCGCTTCTTGAGCGCCTTCACCCGCTTGCCCAGCTTGGTCGAAAACAGGATCACGATGGGGTTGAGCACCAGGATGAATAGCGCGAGCTTCCAGTGCATCCAGATGAGCACTGCCGCCACGCCGACGAGCGAAAGGACGGCGACCAGAAAACCCGAGATGGAGGCGCCGAGAAAGCTGTCGATGGCGTTGAGATCGGTGACGAAATGCGAGGTCACACGCCCCGAGCCCAAGGTCTCGTATTCCGACAGTGCGATGCGTGCGAGGCGCTCCAACATACGCGCGCGGATGCGATAGACGATCTCCTTGGAAACCAGCGCGAAGATGCGCGACTGCCAGACATTGAGCAGGATGGAGATGAGGCGCAGACCCAGCGTCAGGACGAGGGCCAAGCCAATGAAGAGCACCGGACCATGCCAGGCCTGCGGGAACCAGGGTGCGGTGAGCCTGATGAAGAGCCCGGGGTGGCCCAGCAGAACCTCATCGACCAGTAGCGGCATGATCAGCGGCACCGGCACCGCCGCCAGCACGGCCAGCACGGCCAGGATATGGCCTTGCAGCAAGGCCTGCCGGTGGGCGCGCACCTCAGCCAAGATGGCGGACCAAGTCAAAGTGCCCTGTGTCTCGTTACGAGTAGGCGCTGCGTGTCGTTCGCGCGGCGATTCCATGTTCGCTGAACACCCAGTCAGGCCTGTCAGGACAACTTCATTTGCCGATGCAGAACTGGCTGAAGATCACCCCCAGCAAATCGTCCGAAGTGAACTGACCGGTAATGACGGCAAGCGCCTCCTGGGCCAGACGCAGTTCCTCGGCCATGAGTTCCAACTGCCCGCAATGCGCGCGCGCTTGCTCGAGATGCCGTGCCGCCTGACGCAGGGCGGCCAAGTGGCGGCTGCGTGCCATGAAGCCGCCCTCGCCGGCGGCATGCCATCCGGCGAGTTCCAGCAGACGTTGCTCAAGGAGGTCAATACCGCTGCCCTCGCGTGCCGAGAGCCAGATCTCCCGTCCGTCTGCGGACAGGTGCGGCGGCTCGCCGGTCAGATCGATCTTGTTGTGCACCGTCAGAAGCGGGATGTCCGGTAGTTTCTTGATGATCTCGGCCTCACGTGCGGACACGCCATGCGTTGCGTCCACCAGCAGTAAGGCGACGTCGGCGTGCGCCACGGCGGCCCAGGTGCGGGCGATGCCTTGAGCCTCCACCGGGTCTGTGGTCTCGCGTAGTCCCGCAGTGTCGACCACATGAATGGGCACGCCCTCGATCTGGATGGCCTCACGCACCGTATCCCGCGTGGTGCCAGCGATATCGGTGACGATGGCGGCCTCGTAGCCGGCGAGCCGGTTCAGTAAAGAGGACTTGCCGACATTGGGTTGGCCAATCAAGACTACAGTGAGACCCTCGCGCAGCAGCGCGCCCTGCCTGCCACGAGCCTGTACCACATTGAGGCGTTCCTGTATCGCCATAAGCGGCCCCTCGAGGTCGGTGTGGCCAAGAGCGTCGATTTCCTCCTCGGGAAAGTCCAGTGTGGCCTCGACCAGCATGCGCAGTCGCACCAGGGCGTCGACCAAGGCATGCACCTCGCGCGAGAACTCGCCGGTCAGCGTGCGCGTAGCGCTACGGGCCGCAGCAGCACTCTGGGCATCGATCAGGTCGGCGATCGCCTCGGCCTGGGCGAGATCGATCTTGCCGTTGAGGAAGGCTCTTCGGCTGAACTCGCCTGGCTCGGCGAGCCGTGCACCGAGTTCTAGGCAGCGCTCTAGGAGCAAGCGAAGAACCTGCGGACCGCCATGACCTTGCAGCTCAAGGACATCCTCGCCGGTAAAAGAGTGCGGCGCAGGGAAATACAGGGCAATCCCCTCGTCCAGGATCTCGCCAGCGGCATCGCGGAAACGAGCAAACGTCGCAAAACGCGGTTTGAGCGGCCGGCCGATGATGCCGCGGATGATGCCTTGCACGTCCGGACCGGACAGGCGCACCACACCGATGCCACCGCGCCCGGGTGCCGTGGCGATGGCGGCGATCAAGTCACTTGGCAGCCTTGGCGCCATGCCCGGCGCGCTCGATCACGTGATTGATGCGCCACTGCTGCAGGATGGACAGGATATTGTTGACCAACCAGTAGAGCACCAGCCCGGCGGGGAAGAAGAAGAAAAACACTGAGAAGACGATGGGCATCACCATCATCACCTTGGCCTGCACCGGGTCGGGCGGCATCGGGCTCATCTTCATCTGGATGAACATCGTGGCGGCCATCACGAGCGGCAGTATGTAGTAGGGGTCGCGCGCCGACAGGTCGGTGATCCACAGGGCGAAGGGCGCCTGCCTGAGCTCGACTGCGCCAAGCAGCACCCAGTACAGGGCGATGAAGACGGGGATCTGTACGAGTATGGGCAGACATCCCCCCAAGGGATTGATTTTTTCCTCCTGATAAACCTTCATCATCGCTTCGTGCAGTTTCTGGCGGTCGTCGCCGTAGCGTTCCTTGAGCGCCTGCAGCCGCGGGGCAAGCTTGCGCATCTGCGCCATGGACTTGTAGCTCGCGGCCGAGAGCGGATAGAAGACGAGTTTGATCAGCACGGTCAGTAGGATGATGGCCACCCCCCAGTTACCCACGATGCCGTTGAGCCAGTTCAGCAAGAGGAAGAGGGGATAAGCGAGGATATGCAGCCAGCCGTAATCGACGACGTACTCCAGTCCTGGTGCGAGGGCCTTGAGCTTCTCCAGCTCTTGCGGGCCGGCGTAGAGGCGCATGCCCACGGTCTTCTCTGCGCCAGCGGGGACCTGCACCGCCGCAGTAATTAGGCTTGCCCGGTACTCGCCGTTGCCCAGGCTCTCGGTGCGGAATTCACGCTTGAAGTTTGCCTTTGGGTCCTGCGGCAGCCAAGCAGCGACGAAGTGGTGCTGGACCATGGCAATCCAACCGTCCTGGGCTTCGCGCACATGCTGCTGCTTGCCCTTGGCGATGTCCTCGAAGCTGACCTTCTGAAATTTGCCCGCCTCGGTATAGATGGCCGGCCCCGTGAAGGTGTAGATGAAGGCCGATTCCCCCTCCGGGGCCTGTCCATGACGCAGGAACTGGTAATAAGGATAACCCTCGACCGGCTGATCTGACAGGTTGCGCACGCTGTGCAGCACCTCGATGACATAGCTGCCACGGCGGAAGACATAGGTCTTGGTCACCTCGACCCCGTCCGATACAGCCTTGAGCCGAACCTCCAACCTGTCTTGCCCCGGCCGCAGTACATAATCGCCCGGCGTGAGCTGCCAGACGGTCTTGTGGTTGGGCAGCCGATCGCCGATGAAGCCAGATTGCGCCAGGTAATTGCGTCCAGGCCTCTCCTCGAAGAGCTGAAACGGCCGCTTCTCATCGACGTTATCGCGATAGTTGGTGAGGATGAGGCTTCGCAAATCGCCCCCGTTGGCATCGATGACGGCCTCGAGCACATCGGTGCGTACCCGTGCGCGCGCGCCCTGAGCAAGTGTCGCCGCAGGCACCGCGCCGCGCAGGTCGGCACTTGGCGCTGGCAGATCCACCGCAGCCTGCGTAGCCGTTGGCGCTGTGTGGACGGACTGGGCCGCCGTGGGCGTGGGCTTCGGGCGGTTGTAATCCTGCCAGGCCTCCCAGAGCAGTAGGAGGGAGAATGAGAAGACGATGAAGGCAATCAAGCGTTGCGTGTCCATAGGGAAAGCTCTAGGGTGTGGGTGAGCTCGCGCGCGCAATATGGTTTGAACAGTCGCGCAGAAGGCGGCTGAACTCCTCACGGAACTGTACATCGGCACAGGACACCTTGACCCGGGCGATCAGGTCCAGACCGCTGAGTTCGTGCTGCTGCAACCTGAAGATCTCGCGCATCAGCCGCTTGTAGCGGTTGCGCCGAGTGGCCTGCCGTACCACCTTGCGCGACACGATGAGGCCCAGCCGTGCGTATGCCAGGGCGTTCGGGCGGATGTGCACGTCCACACAGTGTCCGCGCAGGACCACCCTGAAACGAAAAACGGATGAGAACTCATCCGTTTTACGCAGTATTTTTTCTCTGCCCAGGCCGAAGGGCCTGGTTCTCATCAGACCGCCAGGCGCTTGCGGCCCTTGGCGCGGCGGGCGTTGATGACGGCGCGGCCACCTTTGGTCTTCATACGGGCACGAAAACCGTGGGTGCGCTTGCGACGGACCACGGAGGGCTGATACGTACGTTTCATGCTGGGGCCTCACTCGATAAAGCCTAAGATTATAACGTATAAGTCTCTCATTCGTCAAGGATTTCCTTTTCTGCCCAGGTGGTGGCGACATGCTACAATCCAACTCGAACATCTCCTCACCCTTCCCCGAGCAGGTCCTCGACACACCATCATGAGTGGTTTCTGGAGCCATTGTATTGCCTATTTTGAGCAGACGCTCAACAACCAGCAGCTCAATACCTGGCTCAAACCCCTCACCGTGACGGAGGGCGTCGACGAGGTCTTGGTCAGCGCCCCCAACCGTTTCGTGCAGCAGTGGATCAAGGACAAGTTCCTCAACCAGATCGAGCAGCTGGCGGAGCAATACTATCAACGCAAGGTCACCGTCACTTTGACCCTCGCCCAACCTGTCAAGGCGACTGACCCGGATGAAACTGCGGTAGCAGCGCCGAGCAGTCAGGCGTCTGCGAGTGTGGTAACACCCGCCGCGAAGGGCCGCACCGCCATGCCGCCTGCCACCGAGCAGACTCGGCTGAACCCGCAGTTCACCTTCGATACCTTCGTGCGCGGCAAGGCCAATGACCTGGCTCGGGCCGCTGCCCTGCAAGTCGCCGAGAACCCTGGTGCCAGCTACAACCCCCTCTTCGTCTATGGCGGCGTAGGGCTCGGCAAGACGCACCTGATCCAGGCGATCGGCAATGAAGTCCTGCGCCGCAGCCCCGCCGCCAATGTTCGCTACATCCATGCCGAACGCTATTTCTCGGACATGATCCGAGCGATCCGTAGCAAAGCCTTCGAGGACTTCCGCCGCCGTTATGACAGCCTCGACGTGCTGCTCATCGATGATATCCAGTTCTTCGCCAAGAAAGACCGCACGCAAGAGGAGTTCTTCTACACCTTCAACAACCTGATCGAGAACCACAAGCAGGTCATCATCACCAGCGACACCTTCCCCAAGGACCTGGAAGGCATCGAGGAGCGCTTGAAGTCGCGCTTCAGCTGGGGGCTCACGGTAATGCTCGAACCGCCAGAGCTGGAGATGCGGGTGGCCATCTTGCTCAATAAGGCACGACAAGAAGGCGAGATACTGGACGATGCCAGCGCCTTTTTCATCGCCAAGCAGATCCGCTCCAACGTGCGTGAACTCGAGGGGGCATTGAAGCGCGTCATTGCCTATGCACGCTTCCACAAGCAAACCATCAGCGTGGAGATCGCCAAGGAAGCGCTTAAGGATCTACTCGCCATGCAGAACCGCCAGATCTCGATCGAGAACATCCAGAAGACGGTCGCCGACTTCTACAAGATCAAGGTGGCGGACATGTACTCCAAGAAGCGTACCCGCAACCTGGCACGGCCCAGGCAGATGGCGATGTATCTGGCCAAAGAGCTTACAGACCTGTCCCTGCCGGAGATCGGCCAGGCCTTCGGTGGCCGCGACCACACCACCGTGCTACACGCCTGTCGCAAGATCGAGGCCCTACGCAACTCCGATCAGGCCATCCGCCGCGACCATAACCTACTCGTCCAGGTGTTGACTGGATAGACAACGGGATCGCTTGTGCACACCGAGGGGATAAATCTCAATGCCACTATACCAACGCGGACTTGTCCACAATTCATACCTTGGGACAGCCTGTTTATCCACAATCTTGCGGGCTAGACAAACCCATGATATCCAAGGGATTATTGGATTTTTCCAGAGTCATCCCACGCCTTAATAAACACCACCAGGAATATTTCAATGCTCGTTCTTGATACCCGCAAAGACACCCTGCTCAAACCCCTGCAGGCGGCAGTCAGCGTCGTCGAGCGCAAGCAGACTCTGCCCATCCTCTCGAATATCCTGATAGAGCAAGCGGACGACTGCACCGCCCTGGTGGCTACCGACTTGGAGATCCAGATCACCACCTGGCTGCAGGACTCCGCCGTGCCTGGTACTGCGTTCACGGTGTCGGCACGCAAGCTGCTCGACATCTGCCGGTCGCTGCCTGATGGACAGGATATACGACTCGAGCTCGAGGGTGAGCAACTCAAACTCAAGTCGGGCAAGAGCCGTTTCAGTCTGCAAACCTTGCCGGCGCGGGATTTCCCGCGTCTGCAGATCGCCGAAGGCGAGGGCGTACGCTTTACCTTGCCGCAGTCGCAGTTCAAACACTTGCTGACGCGAGTGCAATACGCTATGGCAGTGCAGGACATCCGCTACTACTTGAACGGCATGCTGATGTCCTTGCAGGGCGAGCGCCTGGTGGTGGCCGCCACCGACGGTCATCGACTGGCGCTCGATGCTGTCGACCTCAAGGAACCGCCGCCACAGGGCCTGGATGTGATCCTGCCACGCAAAACGGTGCAGGAATTGGTCCGCTTACTCGGTGACAGCGATGCTGCAGTGGATATCGTGCTCTCGAAAAATCAGGTGGTCTTCCGCCAGGCGGACTTCGAGCTGCGCAGTAAGGTCGTGGACGGCAAGTTCCCGGACTACCAGCGCGTCATCCCCACTGGATACGAAAAGACTTTCGTCATCGAACGGGTCAGTTTTAACCAAGCGCTGGCCCGCACTTCCATCCTCACCAACGAGAAATATCGCGGGGTGCGCCTGGCGCTTACCCACGGCAGTCTGCGTCTCGCCTGCAGCAACAACGAACAGGAGGAGGCACAAGAGGAGTTGGAGGTCGACTACCCATATGAGCCGATGGACATTAGTTTCAACGTCCAGTATCTGCAGGATGTGCTCAACAACCTGGACTGTGAACGGGTGCAATGTCACTTCGGCGATGCCAGCAGCTCCATGCTGCTCACCATACCGGGCGAGGAGCACTTCCGCTATGTCGTCATGCCGATGCGAATCTGATACAGAGGGCAGATGACCGAGGACTGTTATTGGGCGCGCCCAACCTTCATTGACGGGTTTCTGTCACTCGTTTCTGGGAAACTCTACATAACTGGCTGCGCGGCTGCTCGACTCGAAGCGCGGGGTTGGCTCCGGCCACCGCTTCGCGGCTTAACATGCGCTGCACGCATGTCAGCCTTCGCCAAAACAGCGCTAGCGCGCCCTCGTCGAACCACTTGTAATGTCTCGCAGCTCTCGCTCCGGGCGCGCGGCGCTCAATCCCGGTCGCCCGGTTATGTAGAGCTTCCCTAGGTCTTAAGTCAGCTACCGAACCGCAGGCGTAGCCTGCATACGTCTCCGTCCTCTGACAAAAAAGGTTTCACGTGGAACAGCAACCCAACCCAGCTTCCGACGCAGGCGCCTACGACGAGTCCGCCATCCAGCAACTAGAGGGCCTGGAAGCGGTGCGCAAGCGTCCAGGCATGTACATCGGCGACACCCAGGACGGCACAGGCCTGCATCACATGGTCTTCGAAGTTCTCGACAACGCCATCGACGAGGCGCTGGCCGGCTATTGCGACGACATCAAGGTCATCATCCATGCCGACAACTCCGTCTCGGTCAGCGACAACGGCCGTGGTATCCCGGTGGGTATCAA